>RPQK01000140.1 GCA_003819755.1 Acidobacteriota bacterium
AGATCAATCAGATACTGACGGACTCCCCTTGGGCCAGACAGGCGAAGGTCAGCTTCTCCGGCCGGGCCGAAGGTCCGCGCGGTGGAGGGCAGGCGCCGGGAGAGGCAGGTCCTTTTCCTGGGGGCGGGACGCCTGGAAGCACTCCTCCAATCGCTGGTCCGGGTGGGGGGCCTACGATGCGAGGGCCGGGCGGCAGGCCGCCGATCGGGGACGAAGCCTGGTTCCGGCCTGTAGTTCGGTGGCAAAGCGCCGAAGCGGTGCGTTCCGCTTACGCCAAGGCCGGAGTCGAAGCGCCTGGGGCTGAATTCATTCGTGAGTATTATGTTATAGCCTTAACCGGGCTCCCGAATCAGGATGAGCGCATGGCTCGCCGCCGAGCCCCAGCCGGGGAGGAGATGCAGGCGAGATTTCAGGAGAAGACTCGACTCTACATCGGTAGCGAGCGTTGCCTTTCTCCCGATCGCGTGCAGGTAGCTGATCAGGATGGCGACTTGGTTGTCCTTTTCCTTTTTGCCCGAACGGATGTGCGCCCGAACGACAAGCTGAAGTTTACCTCTGAGTTCGGACCGCTCCACCTCACGGCGGATTTCAAAACCAAAGAGATGCAGTTCGCCGGCAGCCTGGATTTGTAACAGCTCCTGATTTCACGTGGCTTTACCAGACATTAACAAGGAGTTTACGCCGGCTTGAGAGAAAACCAGCCCCGCGAACTGTCGAAAAGGACGACAAGGAGATGAATGAACCGAATTACTACCCCTTTTGCCGTCCTTTTCTACCTGATCATGGTCGTGCCGGGACTCGTTCACGGTGGGCCACAGAACGAGTCCGTACCGGATTCGTACTGTAAGCGAACGGCTTTCAGAACAAGCGATGCTGGACCCTACGAAGCGGCTCACCGGTCACAAGACGCGAAGCGGTTCTGACCGGTACGACAACGTGGACCGGCGTGACTTGAAGCTAACCAAGAGAAGCTTCAGGCTTACGTTGAACGCGTCGCGGGCACAATTTGGGCTAACATCGCCCAAAACGCTCAAAACAAAAAGGGCCGCAAGTTACTGCGGCCCTTCGTTTTAACTTGGTTGCGGGGGAGGGATTTGAACCCTCGACCTTTGGGTTATGAGGGCACAGCGCGAAAACCTCTAACCCTTTACTTGCAACGAATTTTCCGTTCTTCGTCGACCACAATCACCTCAACTTCGGCTCGACGAAGATACCCGAGCACAGCCTCGAGGGCTGGAAGGTTCCCGTGAATATCGTAAAGGGCAGCAACGTGCATAGCTCGACGTTAGGGGACGATCATCGGCCTAGAAAGCAGCGTACCCCAAATTCTGAATCCCCGTTTGGCCGGTGGGCGACCGATCGTGGCGGTCAGGAGAATCATGCGATGTGCGAGCCTTCTCTCGCAGTTCACGGAGCTCTCAAAGCCCCCACAGAAAGACCGTACAGCAAGCGAGGGAAGCAGCGGCTAAGGATCTATCCTTCCCCGCCACTGATACGGGAGCCGGTCGTGACGTTGACGATAACGGTATACGTTTTGCTCGTCACGCCGTCCCCGGCGGTGACGATCGTCGTGATGATGTTGTCACCCGTATGGAGCGAGATCGCGCCCGACGGGCCGCCCGAGTCGACAATCGTGCCGTTGATCCTGATGGTGGCACCCGCGTCCACCGCAGAGGGCGTGACCGTGATGCTCGTAACGTCGTTCGCGACAGCTGCCGTGTAGCTCGTGGTCGCCGAGGCGAACGCGGGATTGAGCGTGCCGCTGCTCAACACGAGGTCGCTCAAATCAGCATTGCTGCTTGCGGGGGCAAGTTTCGCAGCAAAAACATCGAAGCCGCCGCTGTAGAGGCTCCTGGGTGGTATCGTTCCCTGCCACGTGATATTGCTGTAGCCCGTCACGTAAACGTTGCTGCTCCCATCCACCGCGATGCCGAATCCCATGTCCTCACTGCCCGCGCCGAGGAAGGCGTTCCAGTTGAGATTCCCGCTCGTATCCAGTTTCGCGGCAAAGGCGTCGTAGTCGCCGCTGTAGGCAGGCTGGGGCGGATTCGCTCCCTGCCAGGTGGAATTGCTCCTGCCGGTCACGTAGACATTCCCGCTCCCATCCACTGCAATGCCGAAGCCTAAATCGTTGATGTTCCCACCGAGGAAGGTGTTCCAGGTGAGATCCCCGTTCGCATCCAGTTTCGCGACAAAGGCGTCGACGTTGCCGGTGTAGAGGCGCCCGGGTGCAGCCGTTCCCTGCCATGTGGCACCGCTGTGGCCCGTCATGTAGACATTGCCGCTCCCATCCACCGCAATGTCTTCGCCATTGTCATTGCCGATTCCGCCCAGGAAGGTGTTCCAGGCGAGATGCCCGTTCGTATCCAGTTTCGCCGCAAAGGCATCAAAGCCGCCAGTGTAGCCGCTCCGGGGTTCAGTCTCTCCCTGCCACATGGCATCGCTGTAACCTGTCAGGTAGACATTGCCGGAGCCATCCAGCGCAATGCCGCGGCCATAGTCATTGCCGGTCCCGCCCAGGAAGGTGTTCCAGGTGAGATCCCCGTTCGTATCCAGTTTCGCCGCAAAGGCATCAAAGCCGCCGCTGTAAAGGCGCTGGGGTGCACTCACCCCCAGCCATGTAGCACTGCTTTCGCCCGTTACATAGACATTGCCGGTCCCATCCACCGTAATGCCGGCGCCATAGTCATCGCTGCCCGGGCCGAGGAAGGTGTTCCAGACGAGATCTCCGTTCGCATCCAGTTTCGCGGCAAAAGCTTCGTCGTTTCCGGTGTAGGCACGCCGGGGCTCAGTGGCTCCCTGCCACGTGGCATCGCTGTAGCCCGTCACGTAAACGTTGCCGCTCCCATCCACCGCAAGGTCCTCGCCGATGTCAATGCCGATCCCGCCGAGGAAGGTGTTCCAGACGAGATCACCGCTTGCATCCAGTTTCGCGGCAAAGGCATCGTGCTCGCCGCTGAAGGTGCGCCGGGGTGGAGTCGCTCCCTGCCACGCGGCAGTGCTGTAACCCGTCACGTAGACATTGCCGCTCCCGTCCACCGCAATGCCGCCGTTGGTATAGTCATTGCTGCTCCCACCGAGGAAGGTGTTCCAGGTGAGCGTCGGGTCAATGAAAAGCGGGCGGGTGGAGTCGTAAGCGCCCAGGCGGAACCCGACTTCCCGCGATTGGAGAGGGGAGTCGAAGACCTGAAAACCAATCGGAACGGAAACACTCTGCCCCTCAATCTCTTGCCAGGCGATGGGCGCGCTCTCGGTCATCCGACCGGTGGCAAACGTGAGTGTCAGTGTGCGATCGGCATTCCGTCTGACCGGGACGTTGTAACGCAGATGAATCGCACGGGTGTCCGCGCCCGGCTCGATGCGATAGGTGCTACGCGTTAAGCCGCCGCTCACCGGTTCGTACGTCAAAGTGATGCCGTCCCACAGGTTGGCGTAGGTTACACGCCGGAGTGGGGGCGGCGCGCCGCGTTCGCCGGAGGCGGCCGCGGCATCGCTCTGCGGCGCAACCGGTGTGGCGCCGACGAACTGGACGTGCAGCGCGTAGGTGGTGTTGGTCAGATAAAACCCGCCCGCACGAAAGCCGAGGATGTGCCCGCTGCTGCTGAACTGCAGGTGCAGATCCGAACCCGTGATGTCCGCCTGTGTGCACCTCGTCGCGTTCACGCTTGACACAGGTGCGATAGCCAGCGCGGTAGACAACACGACAAGAATAGCGAGAAGGTGTTGAAGACGTTTCATGGCGTGTTCTTTCTCATTCGCCGTCCCGCTCTGCGGCCGCGCATCCGCAAAGTGGTTGGGATAGCCAACCGGCAGAGACTCCAAGAAGGTGGCGGGCAGATTTCGCGTCACGCTCCCCTGGGTTCGGCGTTTTTGCCAAGCAGGAAGCCAGGCGCCTCGCCGCCGCTGATGATAACCGACGGAACGGACAATCGCAAACCTCCCCTGTCCGCATGGTCCGCATCCCAAGTACAGAACTGCTCGTGTCCGTATTCACTCGATTATCGTGCATTCGCAGGCAGCAGGTGTTATATTTCCGGCCACGGAGCAAAGATCATGGAACCATTCATTGGTGAAATCGGTCTCTTTGCCTTTAACTTTGTCCCGAACGGGTGGCACGCCTGTGACGGAAGCCTGCTTCAGATCAGCACCTACTCGGCCTTGTATGCCCTCCTCGGAACCACCTACGGGGGCGACGGCCACATGAGTTTTGCGCTGCCGGATCTGCGTAACGCCTCGCCCATTCCGGGGATGACGTACTGTATCGCCCTGCAGGGCAACTATCCGCCGCGCCCCTTTTGAGGAGGCTTCCTGGAGGACACCGACATGCAATCCTTGGTGGGACAGGTCAGGCTTTTCCCGTACACGTTCGCGCCAGACTGTTGGCTGGAATGCAAGGGGCAGGTGCTGAGCATCAGTGTGAACCAGGAATTGTTCGCCTTGATCGGCAACCGCTACGGCGGCGACGGGGAGTTCACGTTCGCGTTGCCGAATCTGTACGGGACCGAGCCAATACCCGGCGCGCGTTACTGCATTTGCATCTCTGTACCCAAGAACCAGGTTACCTGACTGAAAGGGGATGTGATGAACAACGTTGCACTCAACAAGTCCGCAGCTGGTAGCGCGGCCGTACCCCCGTTCTCACCGGCTCGGGCCGTCAACGGTTCCTTTGCTCCGACCAGCAGGTGGCTATGCGGCAGTGTGCCCGCCTGGATCCTAATCGATCTTGGCCAGGTCTATTGGATCAATCGGTGGAGAGTCACGATGATGCCATGCCTCGGTTGGTACCACGACTGCGCCATGTCCGATTTCCGGCTTCAGCGCAGCCTGGACGGGAATACATGGGCGGAGATAGATGCGGTCGTCAACAACAGCCAGAGTAAAACCGATCGCGCCTTCGTCCCCCGCCGGTTCAGGTTCATGCGGGTGCTAGTAACGAAAGGACTGAGGGGGAATGCCCAGGTCGCTTCAATCCTCGAGCTTGAAGCGTACGAAGCTGAAACTGGACCGTTCCTTTCCGGCCTGGCCCTGAGCCAAGGGACTCTCAGCCCGACCTTCGACAGCGAGACCTTCGCGTACTCGACGGTCGTGTCTTCCACCACGCAGACGATCACCGTAACTCCGAGCGCGCTGTTCGCTAATACGTCAATCAAAGTCAACGGCAACGCGGTGACAAGCGGACAGGCATCACCGGCCATTAACGTCGAACAGGGCGCCCACATATCAGTTGAAGTGGCCTCCTCCGACGGGGCAGTGGCCCATTACACGATCGACGTCACCAAGCCGGCGACGTCCGATTATCTGTCCGGCCTGGCGGTGGCGGTTCTCAGGAGCCCGCTGAATCCACCGTTTGCGAGAGACACATACGCCTATACAGGCTTGGTCATGGGAGGCGTTGAGAGCGTGACTGTGACCCCGACCGCGGAGGACAGCAAGGCGATCATCAAGGTGAACGGCGTGCAGACGGCCAGCGGAGGCACGACGCCGGTTCCTCTCATCGTCGGTCAGAACAGGATCGAGATCAAGGTCGCTACCAGCGTCCAAAGCGATCCGCGGCTCTATGTCGTCACGGTTAACCGGCCGAGCTGAGGCCCAAGTCGTAGAACGGTGATAGGACCAGGACGAGGCGAATGGCGCCGTCCTGCTTGTGGCAACGGGGGCGCCAGCCCTCTCGTGCGCGCCCAATGAAGACAATGGCTTCTCCTCCTTCTTCCCGAAGAGCTTCGATCCTGACAAACTGCCCGGTTGTCTTCCTGCTCTTCTTGAGCTTTTCCTCAAGCGCCTGGTCGATCGGGACGTGGACTTTTGTGGACCACAATCACACAGGACCCGGCTGCACTGTGACAGTCGGACTCAATTTCAATTCAGTGAAGTCTGCCGAAGACCCGGTCATAGCCGGGTATGACGGCAATCTCTATGTGGCGTGGTCAGAACCGGATGATGCAGCGCCGGTGAGTAAGCATCACATACGGGTCAAGAAATACACGGTCAGCGACGGCGCCTGGTCCTGGGTAGACGGCGGAGGCGTCAACGGGCTGAATTTTGATCCCTCAAAGGAAGCGAGACGGCCGGCCCTGGCCGTATACGGGGGCAATCTGTATCTCGCCTGGGATGAGTACTTGACGGTGTCCGCTCGAATCAGGGTCAGAAGGTACGATGGCGACTCAACTTGGACTGCGGTCGATGGCGGAGAGGGTCTGAATCATTTCACGGGCGGCGGTGATGCCGCCGACGTAACCCTGAGCGTCATCGCCGGAGAGCTTTACGCCGCTTGGGACGAGAGGAACCAGGTGCCAGGCAGTGAGGATCCGTTCCGCCAGATCCGGGTCAAGAAGTATAACGGCGCCACGTGGACGTTTGTTGATCACGATCATACAGGCGCCCTCTGTATACAACCCGGTATCAACCAAAACTTCCTGAAACACGGATTCCGTCCTCGGCTGATCGAGCGCAACGGCGCGCCTTACGTGGTTTGGGCGGAGGAGTACGGAGCATCCAACATCCAGCAACTCAGGGCGAAATGCTATGGCTGCGATACCGCGGGAACGTGGACTCCCGTTGACGGCGGCGGTGACACAGGACTGAACTACAATACCGGCACTCACGCGAACCTGCCCTCTTTGGGGGTGCTCAACAATATCGTCTATCTGGCCTGGTACGAAGGAGTAGAACCACCGTACAATACCGGATTACCAAACGTTTATCTTAAGTCGTATAACGGATCCTGGAACGCGATTGACGGTGGGCAACTGGATGGGGGACTGGATTACGGTTCCCTTACATTCGCTGTCAATCCGGAACTGTTGTCCCATAATCACGTCCTCTACGTCGTCTGGGATGAAGAGAACGACACCACGACCTACATCCCTCAGATTCGGGTCAAGAAGTACAACGGGTCCGGTTTTTCGTCGATGGACGGGGGAGGAACGACCGGTCTCAATCACAATACCGGTGTAACCTCCAACAATCCGTCCCTGTGCGTCTTGAACGACAACTTGTATGTCGTGTGGGAAGAAGGCGCACCCAAGCAGCTTCGCGTCAAGAAGCTGGGCCTCCCTTCCGCCGGCCTGGCGCCCGATGCCGCCTTGACGGAACTAAACCTCGATTCGAGATCGATCACCGTTACGCTGGCAAACACCACGTTTGCGGACGCAACCTTGTCGAGCGTCAACTTCACCCTCAGCAACGCGCCCAGCGGCTTAACCGTTGAGAACGTGTCGTACACCGACTCGCAACATTGCCAGCTGAACCTGGCCTATGACGGCACAGACCTTGATGCGGACGTGACCGACCTGGGGCTGACAATCGCAGGATCGGAACTGGCCGACGGGGATCCGGTGACCGCCTCCAACGTTCTCTCGATCGCAGCAACGATCGAGACCATTCCTACGGTCACAACCACCGACCCGCCGTCCGTTACGGCGACCTCGGCGACAGTCGCCGGGAACGTTACCTCTGACGGTAACGCAACCGTCACTGAACGGGGCATAGAATACAAGAAGAGCACGGACGGGACTTATACGAGGGTGGCGGCCGATACGGGCGGGACTGGCGCCTATTCCGTCACGATTACAGGTCTGACCGCCAGTACCGCGTATAACGCCCGGGCCTACGCCATCAATGAAGAAGGAACGGCCACTGGCGATGTCATAGACTTCACCACAACACCGACAGCAGTGACTTTCCGCCAAGCCGCCGGGAGTCGTGCGGCAGACTGGAGAGTACCGCTGATGATCCTTGCGCTTCTGGGGCTCATGGCGGTGACCGTCTTCGTCCTCCGGAAATAGCACTGCTTCGCCATCGGATCATATAAATGTCCCCGGCGTCGGTTTTTTCATTTTTGCAGTATCAACCGGCTTCTACGAGTTTGGCACACTGCCGCAAGAAGAAGTCCCGGGTCCAAAGTTCCAGCGACGGCAGTTCGTGCGGCTTCAGGAAGCGCTGCACGTCCCTGCGGGCCTGCATCCAGTCATGCTCGAGGATCAACGCGCGGAGGTTTTCCACACACCAGGCATTGTCGGTGGAAGGCGATTTCCCCTTCCATGGCCCCTGCTGATCCAGGGCCGCCGAAAGCAACGTCTGATTGATTGGAGTCCTTCGTGCCGTGTGCCAAATAAAGTCGTACCAGTCGCGTCCCTTCAGATAGCTGCGACACAGAAGCGCGTGGAGCTTGCCCGCAAACAAACTGGGAAGATCTAAAACGCGCACCGCCGCAGGGAAGGGGAAGTCCAGAACCGGCATCTCAAATGTTGCGCCCGAGGGCGGATTCGTGTCGACCTCCAGTTTGACGCGTAGTCTCCGCATTGGACCGGTTCGGGACCGGTAATTCAGGCGGAGAAGCTTGCCCACGGAATCATCCTTGAGGAAGGCCTGCCTGACGGTTGCGCCCGCCTCGGAGCGGTCGTCGATTTCGAACTCGTAGCCATAGACAATCAGTTCCTGACGGATTCGGTCCAAATACGGGGCAAGTTGAAACGACGGGTCCGGGGCATCGAGAGCAAAGTCCAGGTGTTCCGAGAATCGTTGCAGGCCATGGAAAATGCGCAGACACGTGCCTCCCTGAAAACCCGCCCGGCTGAAGATGTCCGTGCGCCCGAGACCCGCGAGGACGATCTCCTGGGTGATCTCACGCACGGCGTGCTCCTCCTCGATCATTGAGTGGCAGTCATACGACGTGAGTCGATCCTGGATCATTTGGACACTCATAGCTTCAAGTCCTCTCTCAGCCCCCCCAGAAAACGCCGAATGCGGCCGGAGCTGTATGCGGACATGACTTCCTCGAACATGTCGGCGGTCAGCGACTCGAATTCCCGCTCGTCCACGCGCAGGCTTTCGACCACCGGGGCTGCCGAGGTCCAGTCCCGCCTCCGGGCATAGACGAGATCGCTCAACGCCTTTAGCGGCGTCGCCAGAAAGTAGGCGCCTCCTCCGTCGGGCGTCACTCTGCGGACTCCGGCAAGGAACTCACGCTGGGGCACACGGGTGAAAGTGAACAGACAGATCGAAAGCTCGAACGTCGAGAGCAGGTCAGTCTGACGCGGCCAGCACTACTAACCGAGCTAACAGGATCGAAGGTTCATCCGACTCTCCAGAGACAGACTCAAATCGCTCGAGGTAATCGGAATTGCGGAGGGCCAAGCCGGCCAGTCCATCAAAATAGGCCGATCTCGGATCGAACCTGGTTATCTGCGGTTTGGCCCAGGTGGCCGGATTCTTTAGAATTGCGCTGTCATTCCCAGGTGGCGACATCGCCCAGGAACAGGCTGTACGCGGCGACCTGCGCCGTCCACCAGGTGTTGTGGCCGGTGTTCCGCAAGAACCGGAAGCTGCTCGGCCTGCTCTGCCACTGCTGCCTGGGAGACCCTGCGGGAGATGCACCAGGCCGCCTTCCCCGAGGAGGACGCATTTGCTACCCTATTCACCATTCCAAGGGTTGGGGATGCAGCGGGGAAACCATGGAACGAAAATGCTTGGACTTTCTCTTAATCACGATGATGCTGGGATCGCCACACGCGCTGCAGGCCGCCAGCCCGATTGTGGTCTCGAGCGTCAACTTCAACGACTCGACCACTGGCACATGGACACAAAGCGGCAGCGCAACGCTGGCCTATGGGGACGACGGTCAGGGCGGGCAGGCGTTGAGCATCACCCGGGCAGCCGATTACGAGGGCATCCAATCGCCGACCGGGCTGTTGCAGGCAGGCGTGGAGTATACCTTCTCGATGCGCGCCAAACTCGCCGCAGGCGGCCCGGCCTCCACCGGCGTCCGCTTCGTGGTCAAACCCAACTACAACTGGGTGGCAAACACCACGATCAACGACACGAGTTGGACCACCATCAGCGGCATCTACACCCTGCCGGCGGGCGTCGATCCGGCGGCGACGCAGATCTATATCGGCAGTACCGACCAGACGGGACCGTATACGATCCTCATCGATGACATCCTCATCACGCGTCCGGCGGCGGTCGTCACCATCTCGAGCGTCAACTTCAACGACTCGACCACTGGCACATGGACACAAAGCGGCAGCCCAACGCTGGCCTATGCGGACGACGGTCCGGGTGGCCAAGCGTTAAGCATCACCCGGGCAGCCGATTACGAGGGCATCCAATCGCCGACCGGGCTTCTGCAGGCAGGCGTTGAGTATACCTTCTCGATGCGCGCCAAACTCGCCGCAGGCGGCCCGGCCTCCACCGGCGTCCGCTTCGTGGTCAAACCCAACTACAACTGGGTGGCAAACACCACGATCAATGACACGGGTTGGACCACCATCAGCGGCATCTACACCCTGCCGGCGGGCGTCGATCCGGCGACGGCGCAGATCTATATCGGCAGCACCGACCAGACGGGACCGTATACGATCCTCATCGATGACATCCTCATCACCGCTCCGGATACCGGCCCATCGATGGTGACGATAAGTCAGTTGAGGGCTTATCCAGAGCCGGCAATCATTTGGGCGGCGCCAACGGTAGTAGTAGTTTTGTTTATAGGAAGCCTCTTCATTGGGTATAGGAGACGAAGAACCAAGGCAGATAATATATTGTAGAAATGGATGCAAAACCGCTCAGTCTCAAGCTTCTCGAACCCGGCGACCGCAAAGATGGACAGCTTTCGACAGAACAGCTCCGGACCTACCTTCTTTAGCACCCCGTGGGCACAATCGGCGGGAAGAAACTCGAAATCACCAGGAACAAAAAGGGCCGCAGACTGTTGCGGCCCTTTGGTTTAACCTGGTTGCGGGGGAAGGGATTTGAACCCTCGACCTTTGGGTTATGAGGGCAAAGCGCTAAAACCCATAATTCCTTTATTTGCAACACATTTTCCCTCACACGTCAGTATCTTGGGTAGAGTTGGGTTGATTTGATTGTTTTGGCTTGTCGTGGGCACAATTTCGGGCACAATTTGATGGGGTCAACCCCTCTGGTGAGACAGTCTGAATCGGCACACCGTGTGCCTGTGGTGTTTTCGTTTCCGTGCGATCGGTGATGGCAGCTGACTTGGGAGCAAGACAACGCCGACACTCAGCACCCTCGACTTATCCACATTTCAGTCCCCTTTCCTTCGGGGACGCCTGGAGTCGATCCGAAGGTCAGGAGCCGGGGTGGCCGAGATTTTAGTCAACTTCTTCCTGACCGCTGCCAACAGTTCGGGTGACGCATAGAAACTGGTGCGACTGAGCTTTTCGATCACAGCTTGCCCGTCGAATAGCCCCCGCAAAGCACCGTCGAGAATCACCGCCAATGTTCTACGACTTTGAGACCAAGCGCCTGCGCGGCTTCGCGTCCCTGCCTCTCATCCATCAAGAGACGTTCGGCGCCGAGCTCCAGCGCCAGTGCAATAGCCTCACGCTCTCCAGCGTCGAGTGACAGGTCGGCGGGTGTCGACTGCGGTGCCTTGATCTCCAATCAAGTGGGCGGACGGCTGGCCCACGCGGCAGCCGGCGACCGTTCGTGACGCAATTCCGCCAGGACGGTGGGCGCAGCGGCGGTGATCGTCGGCTCGGCGGTTATTCTTTTCGATCCGATCTTTCAAGGCCTGCGTCCCCTGGGGGGCCCCCGGGGGTGCTCGGGTCCCACCGGCGCTCCCAGGGGACGCCTCCAATCGGACGGCCGCCGCTGGGCTCAACCGCGCCCTGATTCTCACTATTTGCGGTGGAAATTGAAGCCCACGGCACGAAGGATACGCAAAGTCACTCAAATGCGTAGAGATCGTACCCACTCTTCTGCTGGCCTTGCTGGCCGTAGTAATACCTGACGGCCCCTGTCTGAGTATCGGTCGCTTTAATTCTATATTGAACGTCGGTCAGCGCCCCGAAGAAGACCCAGAAGTGCCCGTTGGTTCCGCGTCCGTCGAGCGCCTTGACCACCAGCTCGACGTTAGTGGGGACGAAAAACCAGAAGTAACCCGAATCATTCGTCAGGCCCACCGCCCCCGCTTGGCCGCTTGATCCGTCTGGCGTGACCCAGTCGACCTCCATCACGATACGCTCGTTGTTCAAAGCCAGGGAGGTGACGGCAGGCGCCGGGGACCAGGCGGAAGAGAAGCTCGCACTGAGGAGGCTAGCCAGCGGTTCCAAGCCGACCTCCGGCCCAGCAACATTGAGGAGTGAAGGCGCGGTC
>RPQK01000141.1 GCA_003819755.1 Acidobacteriota bacterium
ATCGTGACGGAGCGCGGCTTCCAGGCGAACTCGAGGATCATCACGACCTCCGACCAGATGCTGGAGGAACTGGTGAACCTGAAGAGGTAGTAGTCAGTAGTCAGTAGTCAGAAGTCAGAAGTCAGTAGTCAGTAGTCAGAAGTCAGAAGTCAGAAGTCAGAAGTCAGAATGAAACCCCGGAACGCAGAGAGCAGAAAGCAGAAGTCAGGAGTCAGAAGCCAGGAGTCAGAATGGAAAAGCAGCAACAAGTTGACTGCACGAGGCTTTCATTCTGACTTCTAACTCCTGACTTCTGACTTCTGCTTTCCGGGGTTTTCATTCTGACTTCTGACTCCTGACTTCTGACTTCTGCTTTCCGGGGTTTTCATTCTGACTTCTGACTCCTGACTTCTGACTTCTGCTTTCCAGGCGCCTTAGACCCGGACCTCCTGGGACGCGTACTGCTTGCGGCGCTCGGCCAGCTCGTCCTGGATTTGCAGGTTCAACTTCTTGCTGATCGGGTAGTACAGCAGCACCCCGACAATCACCATGTACAGGATCGCCGGGTAGACGCTGATGAGCATGCGGATGCCTGTCAGAGCATGCTCGGTTTGCTCGACGTTGGCCTGGTAACCATAAATTGCCAGCAGCCAGCCCGCCAGGAAGCCTCCCAGACTCAAGCCAGCCTTAAGGCCGAACAGAATGGTCGCGTAGATCACTCCGGTCGTCCGGCGACCGGTCTTCCACTCCGCGAAATCCACTACGTCGGCGAACATCGCCCACAGCAGGGGAATAGTCGGCGCATAGACCAGGGAGCGGAGCCAAACCAGAACGAAGGTCGACCAGATGGCGTTCGCCGGCAGCAGGATAAAGCAGGCCATGAAGATCGTGGTCAGCGCGAAGCCGACGATCGCGACCACCTTCTTGCCGAATCGGATCGACAACCAGACGGAGAGCATCACGCCAACTACAAGGACGAACTGGCTGGACATGTTCCAAAGGCTGAAGCCCACCGACGAGACATTTGATCGATCAGCGTTAATCACCAGCCCGAAGACGTTCAGCAGCGAGTACCAGAGCCCTCCGCTCGTGGCCTGGGAGGCGTCAGGCAGACCCACGCGCTGTAGGAATTCGAGTAGATGCGCCTTGTCGACGTAATACTGGAAATAGTAGAAAACCGTGCCGTCCCGCATCGAGTTTGCGGTGAAATGCAGGACGGTTACGATGAACATCGCGATCCAAGGGACGATTTTGACCAGAGTGCCAAACGACTCCTTAACCGAGACCCTCTGCTCGGGAGGCGGCTGGATCCGCTCGCGGGTGCTCAGGAAAGTGATAACGAAACAGATAACGCATATGATCGCCCACAGGCCCATCGTCATCTGCCATCCCTTGGCGTTGTCGCCCTGTCCGAACTTGGCGACCAGCGGAAGCGTAAAACCGCCTACGATCAACTGCGCGATCATGGCGGCGACGAAGCGATAGGACGACAGGCTGGTGCGCTCGTTGACGTCGCCGGTCATGGCGGCGGTCATAGCCGAATAGGGCGTGTTGTTGGCCGAATAGAGCGTCATCAACAGGATATTCGTGATTAAGGCGTAGACCAGCGTAGGGGTATAGCCCCATCCCGGCACGGTATAGGCGAGAACCATAACCACGGCCCAAGGGATCGCGGTGCCGATCACCCAAGGCCGAAATTTGCCCCAGCGCGTGTTCGTGCGATCAGCCAGCACTCCGATCATGGGGTCGAAGAAAGCGTCCCAGAGCCGGCCGACCAGGAGGAGCGTGCCGGCGACGGCAGCGGCGATCCCCATCGTGTCGGTGTAGAAGCTCAACTGGAAGAGGATCATCGTCATGAACACGAAGTTCGCGGCGCCGTCCCCCAGGCTGTAACCTGCCTTCTCGAACACTGACAGTTTCTTGGTCGCGTGATTTGTCATGAGCTCCCTCTCCCCTGTCCCCTTCTCCCTGCAGCGGCGGTTGAGTGACTCGCCGTGCTTTTCGGCGAGTTGCATCGAAACCCCGCGGCCCCGAAAGCACCCAACGAGCCGTGCCCCTCTTTAGTTCGAGGAGTCTACCAAATAACGACGCTCAAGAAAATTCCGAATAATGATGGCTCCGGTTCGCCTGCAAAGCTTCTAATAGCGGCCGGTCTTCGGGGGTCGGCTTGGAGGTGAGGGGCAGCGACAGCCTCAACTCTTGGCGGGCAATCAGGAACCGTCCGCGCGTCAGCAGGCAAGGCCCGTAGGACCGGCACGATTCCTGAGCTAGTAACAAATGTACACATCGGTGTACATTTATTGCGTGTCAAAACCGAAACGATACTCGATTGCCGAGGCCCGATCCAGTTTTCCGACTCTCGTCAGGGAGGCCGAGGCGGGGCAGGAAGTAGAACTGACACGTAGAGGCAAGGCTGTCGCGGTTCTAGTCTCACTGGACAAGTGGGAGCGCCTGCGTGCCAATCGCCCGCGGTTTGCGGAAGTTTACAGGGATTTCCTTGGCAAGTACTCGCTTGACGAAGTAGGCCTTGATGAGGGAAGTCTCCAAGTGCCGAGGGAAAAGGACCGCGGTCGTGAGGTGTCTCTGTGACGCTGCGCTACCTCCTTGACACGGGTATCGTGTCTTCACCTATCTCCAAGATTCCCAACCAGACGATCGTGAAGAAGCTGGAGAAACATGGACACGAATGCGCAATTGCTGCGCCCGTTTGGCACGAGCTAACCTACGGGTGCCGGCGTCTTCCATCAGGTAACCGCCGCAGGGCGCTTGAGTCCTACCTCGAGGACGTCGCCCAGGCCACATTCCCGATCCTGCCTTACGATGAGGCTGCGGCTTCCTGGCACGGTCTCGAACGCGCTCGTCTTGAGAAACTCGGCCAGCCAGCACCTTATGTTGACGGGCAGATCGCCGCTGTCGCGAGAGTCAATGGCCTTGTAGTTGTCACGACTAATCCCAACGATTTCGCCCGTTTTAAGGGGCTTCAAGTGTTTGACTGGAGCCGGGTCTAGGGAGCCAAAGCTCCCTCTCCCCTGTCCCCTTCTCCCTACAGCGGCGGTTGAGTGACTCGCCGTGCTTTTCGGCGAGTTGTATCGAAACCCCGCGGCCCTGAAGCACCCAACGAGCCGTGCCCCTCTTTAGTTCGAGGAATGTACCAAATAACCACGCTCAAGAAAATTTGGTACTTGCGGAGCTTAGTTGCGGTTCCCTAAGGACTCTATGCATTGGGTCACCCGCCGGGGAATTCGTACCACCTGGAGCTATCCGTTTGGCTTCCAGCTTCTCATCCCGAATAGGATTCTCACGCGAACAGGGCTGGTGTTGATCTCCCGGCGGGTGGACAGTCCACGCCTTCAGTGCTGACGTTCCTGTGCTTTCAGGTGAACCGGTTCGTCTTACGGCTCGGTTCTTCAGCCGGATTCTTCACTGTGGTGAATGTCAGGAGTCCGGGGCGCCATCGGGTTACGGGCACATGAAGCAGCTGCAGTGATCGCTCATCCCCCGTGTGGCCGACCAGGAAACGAGTCCCACACGCGCAGTAGCATTCGGAACCGGGAATCAATCGGAACTGAAACCTGCCGCAGACCGGGCACCTGGCTTTGCTGTTCGACATGATCTGTACCTCCTTTCTATTGTCATTCTCGGATCCGCCGCCTGCCAGAGAGAGAGTTGGTGCTTGGAGCTCAGGAACAATCAATGGTTCATCCGACGGCCCGGAGAACCCAGTCCGTCAGGCGGCGTTTCTACATGGTAGGCACGAATGGGTTGATAGACCATACCGGAGAATCGGTATTCTGGGCCGTAGATTGCACCAGCTTTCGGGTTCAGAGAATGATCTGGTGGGTAACAGACACCGGGATTGACGTTGTGGCAGCCCGTCACCAGATGATCTTCTTCCGGACCGCGTAGAGCACCAACTCGGCGGTGTTGTGCAGGTCGAGCTTTTGCATGATCCGACTGCGGTGGGTGTCGACGGTGTAGACGCTGAGGTTCAAGGCCGACGCTACTTCCTTATTGGATTTCCCCTCCGCGAGTAATTGGAGGATCTCCTTCTCCCGACCGGTGAGCAGGTCATAGGAATCCGTGACTCCCCTTTCTCGAAGCTGGCGCAGGTAGTCATCGACCAAGGTGGCGGCAATGGACGGGCTGAAATAGGACTTGTTTCGCGCGGTCGCCAGGACAGCCGAGACTACTTCGTCTTCCGCCGTCTCCTTCAGAATGTAGCCGCGCGCGCCGGCGGTCAGCGTCCGAATAAGATAACTCTCATCGGAATGCATACTCAGAATGATCACCGATGTTCCTGGACTGTCCTGGACAATGCGGGAAGTGGCCTCGATCCCATTCAATTGGGGCATCGCAATGTCCATGATGACGACATCCGGCTTCAGCTCGGCGGCAAGGCGTACAGCCGTTCGGCCATCGGATGCCTCTCCCACCACTCGCATGTTGGCCTGGTCGGAAAGGATCGACTTCAGCCCCCGGCGGACTATTCCATGATCATCGGCTACCAGTATTCTGATCATGCGGGCGTTTTCTCCAACGGCAGCTCGACTCGGACGATAGTCCCATGACCCGGCTCTGAATTAACGGTCACGTTGCCGCCCAGTTCCCTGGCCCGTTCCTCCATGCCGATAAGCCCCAGACCGCGAGAAGCCTGGTTTCCGACAAACCCGCGGCCGTTATCTTCGACTGTCACAGTGAGCGAGCAATCATCCTGAATGATATGGACGTCGACCCGGCTTGCACAAGCATGTTTTCCGCAATTGGTCAGCGCCTCCTGAACCACCCTGTAAACGCAGGTCCGCCGGTTCTCCTCCAAGTTGTCGATCGGCCCGTCTATCTTCAAGGACACGGGTATTCCGCTTCTTCTGCTGAAATCGCGAACCTGCCATTTCAGCGCCGGCGCGAGGCCCGTGTCATCGAGCATGGACGGACGCAGCCCCATTGCCAGGTCACGCACCGTCTGGAGCGTCTCTTCAATCAACTTCTTGGTTTCCTGGACGTACGCACTGAACTCTTCCTTGGAGCCCGATCTACGCCGTTCCAGATTGCCAATCTCCATGCGCAACCCGGTCAGCATCTGACCGACCTGGTCATGCAGCTCGCGTGAGATAACCCGACGCTCTTCCTCCTGCACCTTGACCAGGCGCTGGGAAAGCAGACGCAGCTCCCGTTCGGCCTTTTCTGTCTCCCGCTGCTGTAGGCGCCCCTGACGGTCGAGTCTCAGGATCAGGATGCTGCTGGTGGCTGACACGACCAGGCCCAAACCGAATCCGATAATGAGGACGTTCAGCTCGTAACGCTCGAAATCCTCATGTCGAGCGCGTATTTTTCCCAGGTCATGCCGGAAATACGCTTGGTTGAGCGCCTGGATGCGCTCTGCAATATCGAGCACCGCTCGTCGGCGCGAGATGACCTCCTCCCGCAGGAAACGAGTTCCCTGGGCTTGCTTCTCCTCGTAGGACCACTCGAATATCGGGTCAATGGAGTTCCAGTAATAATCGATCCTTGATCGCAAATCGGCCAGAGGGCTTCCTTGCGGCGGCTCGGACTGAACCAGTTGCTCGAGGCGGTTCTGCACCGACTCCCTCAGCTCTCTGAGCTGCTCTCGGTGCTCCGACGTCCGATCCTGTGACGGGTCGAGAAAGAAGTCACGCAGGAGGATACTCGAAAGGAAGATGTCCGACCTCAACGCGTAGAGAGCTTCCTCGGTCGCCTGGAAGCTGTGGTGCATGGCGAGCGTTTGGCTGTAGTTGTCGGCGGCTCTCTGCATCGAGACAAGACCGAGGAGCAACCCAAGGCCAAGAAGCAGCGAAAAGCCTAGAATGAGTACCGGCCAGACTCGACTAAACATCTCTATCCTTCTCAATCACAGCTTTTCGTCATTCTATCTCGGCATGACTTCAGCTGTCCCGAGGCTTTAGCACAAGCGAGGGTGTTAGTTGACTTATATGTGTGAAAAGGCCCGAAGGTCAGGCCCTGGAGCAAAAGTCGTTGGGTCCAGCCCTATTGTGGCCGGACTCTCGTTCAAGGGAGTCCGGCGCCGGGCTGGCCGAGAGCCCGCCCAAACCAGCGCCCGGGCGAACGAGGACAAAGGGGAGAAGCGGCATACGGCGAGACCCAAGCTAATGGACAGCCCCCAAGACAACACCTATGCCGGGCTCTCGACGAGCCCGGCGCCGGACTCCGGAGAGTCCGGCCACGATAGGGCTGGACGCAACTACTGTCGCTCCGAGGGCCGAACCCCTTCGGGCTTAGAATCCTTCTTCAACACCCTCGCTTCATAGGCGACTCTCGCATTCGTCGGCGTCCGCAAATGGATACGAGGCGGTCGCACCACGAAGGCCCTTATAGAGCTTTTGAGCCGGTTTCCAGCGGGATCTGGACGCTCACGATCGTTCCCCTCCCGTGCTGGGACATGATGCTCATACTGCCACCCAACTCGCGCGCCCTTTCCTGCATTCCCACCAGACCAAGCCCGCGACCGTTCGCCGGCTCGAATCCTTTTCCATCATCCCCGATGACGACATCAAGCAGTCGGGCATTGCGCATCACATGAACCAGGACTTTGGTCGCCGAAGCATGTCTCGCACAGTTCGTCAACGCTTCCTGGACCACCCGATAGATACAGGTGCTCTGTTCGTCAGAGAGGCCCAGATTCGCCTCGTCGATCTTGAGGGATACGGGTATCCCGCTCCGCCTGGTGAAGTCTCGCACTTGCCACTCCAGTGCGGGTGCCAGACCGAGGTCGTCTAACATTGATGGCCGCAATCCCATGGCCAGATCGCGAACACACTGCAGGGTCTCATCAATCAGCTTCTTGATTTCCTCCGCGTACGCGTCGAATTCTTCTTTAGGCCCATCCCGGCGCCGCTCCAGATTGCGCATCTCCATCCGAAGACCGGTCAACATCTGCCCCACTTGATCGTGCAGCTCCCTGGAGATCACCCGTCGCTCCTGTTCTTGGACATGGACGAGCCGCTGAGACAGTTTTCGCAGTTCACGCTCGGCCTTCTCTGTCTGGCGCTGATGGCTTTTGACCTGACTGTGGGTTCGGAGGACCAGGCCGCTGCTGACGATCGAAACAAGCAGACCAACTCCAAAACCCAGGACCAAAACACTGGTTTGGAATCGCCCGAATTCCTCGTGCCGGGCGCTAATCCGCTCAAGCTCGCGCCGGAAGTTCGCCTTGTTGAGCGACTGGATCTGCTCGGCAAGGTTCAGAACCTCCTGCCTTCTCGACAACACTTCCTCGCGCAGGAATCGGCTTGCCTGAGCTCTCTTTTCCTCCCGATCCCAATCAAAGATGGGATCGATGGAGTCCCAATAAACGTTGATGCGAGACCGGAGCCTGTCCAGGGGGCTGCCGGCAGGCGGAAGAGAATTCGCCAGGTCTTCCAGCTGCTTGAAAACCCGCGCACGGGTCTCCTGCAGTTGCCGCTTGTGCTCGAAGTTTCGCTCCATTGAGGAATCGAGGAAAAAATCGCGAAGCAAGATGCTCGAGAGGAAGATCTCCTTGCGGAGATTGTGCAGCACGTCTTCCGTCGCTTGGAAGCTTTGATGGATGTTCAGGGTTTCCGAGTAAGTCTCGTTTGCCTGCCGGATAGAGATGAGCCCCAGCAGCAGACCGAGTCCCAGAAGGACCGAGAAAGCCAGGACTAAAACCGGCCAAATGCGAGTAAACATGCGTTGCCGTTCATGATTAGGAGCACGACTTCACCTCAAGCCGACCGCAATTTAGCGGAGGTCGACTCTCGGGCGTAATCCCCGAAAAGCGGTATACAGGTTCCGAAAATAGGCTAGCGCTGGTCTGTTTTCCTTGGGGTTCCGCCCAGCCGGGCCGCCGAACATACCCGGATTCCGGCTTCCGATTACACGGGTGGTGGTATTCCCAGGGGGAGGTTGCCTCGCTATCATGAGGCGGTTATGGGCGATACAACTATTGTGGCCGTCTTGCTCCTGGCAGTGCTCCTGCTCCTTCTGGTTTCGGTGGTTGTGTACGCCAGGCGCAAGGCAAGCCGTCTCAATGATCGGGAGTTTCATGCTTGGTTCCAGAAAGCCGGTTTAGGCATGACCGGGAACGAATTGACCGAGCTGCCCGAGCGCAAGCCTCAGAAGAGGCAAGCTCATGATCAGTCCCCTGTGCAGGAGGGCACCCGCAGCACTAATTCTGGCTAAAGAGCGCTTTTGGCGCGTGTTAGTTGTTCACACCCGATGGGGGCCGAGTGCTCGCTTCCTGACGCTAGCGCGCCACCGTTGTCATGCGCCCCATGTGGTCGTAAAGCTGTTTGAGTTGCTGCTTTGGACTGAACTCGACAAAAGCCGTGTATTCATCCACCCGGTACCCCTTCCTGAAGGTCAACTTCCTTGATACTAATCTGCCAGGACTTACTTACTCCATCCCCTAAAATGGGGATTCTCTGGTTCGAAATTCACTACTACGCCGACGAAGGGAACGGGATAAGGAGGAAAAAACGCTCAGCAGCCTCCACATCCAACAACTTGAACGTCTGACTCACCCGCAACCGTCATCGCAACCCTGACCGCGGCTCTGTCCTCCGAGTCCACGTTTGCTTCTCTTTGATTTTTTGTGGCACATATACGTTTGAGTGGCTGGGAAGATGTTTCTTCGACGGAAATGGCGAAAGCTTGTCCTTCTTTTGGCGTTGGGGGTTGTGATCGGCTCCGGCCAGGTATTCCTTCTGAGGCGTTTTTACGGTATCCCTTCTGTACAGTCTTTTATACTCGTCGCGCTACTCCTCGCAATTTGTGACTTCCTGTACGCCTGGAATGTCGAACGAACAACCCGAAGCGAAGGCCCGGGCGTGTGGAACAGTATCGTGGGCAGACAGGGGAAAGTAGTTTCGGCAGTAGGCCGCCCTCCCGGCCAGACAGGCACCGTGAGGGTTAACGGCGAAATCTGGAAGGCCCGATGTCAGCAGATGGGAACAGCTCTTCCGGGCGAGAGGGTCCGAGTCACAGCAAGGGAGGGCCTGGTTCTCCGCGTTGAGCCAATCGGATCCCGGTCAACTAACCAAGATGAGCCTTAGCGGCCCAGCTTGGAAGTGGAATGGCGCGGCGTCCGGGTCAATCCCCTCAGGGCAGGTCCGCTTCGGATTCTGCCGATTTCGGCCGTAAGTGGCCGCACGTTTTCCAGAGCTCGATCAGGTAAGGTTTTCGGAGCTCAAAGACCTGCGCCTGTTCCTCTACGACCGCTTCCGCCTCCGCATTGGAGCAATTCCGGGTACGATTAATGAACGAGGCCACGCGCGCGAAGTAGAGCGGAGAAAGCACTTCGACCACCTGGTCACGCATGGTCGTTCGGCAATGATAGGCGGCGGCGAACTCGAACAGAATCTTCGCCCAGAGATCGGTCGTGATATGAAAGGCGGATCGACCGCTGGCCACTCGAGAGTTCAGCTCGAGGTAGGTGTCAGGTGACAAAATGCTCTCCCAGGCACCTTTCAACGTGTGCCAGGAAAGCAAGAAATTCCCCAGTAGAGCATCGTAATCGATTGAAAAAGCCTCCGGCTCATCGTTCGTTGGATCTCCCCATATCTCGGTCGGCTGGCTTCTCGTGATCTTCATCCAGACCGACTCCGTCTGCTCCATGCACATAAACAGCGTCCTGACCACTTGTCGGAACATCGGCTCCAGGCTGGCCGCCGGGTCTTTGGCATCGTGAATCTTGACTCCCAGGCGAGCCTGGCACACCCTTGCGCCTCTGACCAGGGCATTGCAGGTCAGCCAGATGTCGATGCCGAAACGAGCGATGTCCGTCTCCCAGACCGATTCCTCCGCCAGGGAGCGCGCCAGGTCGGCTGATAAGGCAAAATCGCCTCCGATCGGTTGCCGTATCCTTTGCCCGTAAAGGCACCGAGTCATGCTGTAGGCGACGCTGTTGGTGATCGTGCCGTCGTACTTGTAGCGCACGTAAAGTGGAGCGACGAATTCGTACCCGCCTTTGAGAACGGGGCCCAGGAGCCGCTCGATCCACAGCGGCGTGATCGACCGGAGGTCGGAGTCCAGCAAGACCACGGCTTTCGCGTTGACTTCAGCAGCCGCCGCAAAAATCCATCGCACCGCAGATCCCTTCCCGGGCAGGCCTCGATAGATGCCTACCACCCCGTGCGCTCCGCTTGCCTTCACCGCCGCGAGCCCGTTCTCCCTGGTGTCATCCATCGTCGAACCACCATCCGCAATCACGATGCAGGCTGGGTGATCCGGAAAGAACTGAGCGAGTCCTTGAGCGGCGGCCTCGACTACTTTTCCGATCGTGTCGCCGTTGTTGAAGCAAGGTATTCCCACCACGACCTCAGCCGGCGCCACGCGGCTCAGCAACTGCCTGGTTATCTCCCTAAGCGGGGTTGCGTTCTTCATGTTCTGCTTTTCCGTCTAATAACAAGGCGACGGCCGCCGCCCACCCCTTGCCATGAGGATAACGGGCAACGGCGGCGGCCGGGAATCGCTTGATCAGGGAAGGGTGAGGACCCCGATTGGACGCAATGACCACACGAATGTCCGCTGCAGCAAGCATCGGAATATCGTTCGGGCTGTCCCCGAAGGCCGCTATAGGACCTGGCGGGCGCGTGATCACCGTAAGCACGCGCCTCACGGCCGTCCCCTTATCATGACTGCCCTGGAGATGCAGGAAACGGTTTCCGCGAATCAGGGTCAGGCCCCTTTCGGAAGGCAAAGCCTCGATCAGTGCCTGGTCCCACTTTTCGTCAACGAGCAGGGGCGCTGTGGCCAGACGCTCGCGGACTGCTTGGAGATTCGACGACGGAAGTCCGGTCAGCTCTCCGAGTTCCTGGTCCGTCAGTTCCCAGAGAGTCCGGAGAGGCGCTCCGGTCTTGCTCCGGATGTCCTCCGCTATGTGCCTGAGAACCCAGGCAGGCACAGCTCTGTCAAACAGCTGAGTCGAGCCGCCGGGGAAGAGAATGCCGGCGCCGTTTTCGAATCCGGCAGGGGAGGAAAGTCCCAGCTGTCCCAGAAGAGGAGTCAGTTCTGCAACCGTTTTGCTGCTCAGCGCACAGACCGGAACGCCCAACCGGGTCAAGCGCAGCAAAGCCGCCTGGGCCTCCGGACAGATCTGACCATCTAGGTCAAGGAGGGTTCCGTCGAGATCCGTGAAAACGATGCTGACGCGCATGGCTCCAATACCCCATCCAACTCGTGAACTGCGCGTACCAACCGTCGACCGATATCGGGCATGGCTGACTGCACGCGCGCCCAGTTGGGCAGCGCGGGAGTCCCTAGCGGATCAGACAGAAACTGCTCACATCCTTCACCGAGGGCCCGGCCGAAAGTTTCTACGCCTTTTTCCTCCTCATGACGGTCATAGACGAGACCGTTAAAAACGGACAGGGCATGCGAATCGGCCACGGCATCTTCCGCATACCGCTGGTAGGCAACGCGCATGCTTTTGAAGGTGCCCTCGGGCAGCACCGCGCCGGCGGCCGCCAAAGTTCTCAGGAGGTGCTTCACGATATCGATGGCCATTCGATGCAGGCCTTTCGTGGCGTCCTCCAGCGACAACTCCTGGTGTTTGTGCTCAAACCGGTCGGCGACGTCAACCTGGCAGATTCGCCGGGATGACCGATGCCGAATGAGCTCGAACAAAATTCCCATCTCGAGCCCCCAGTCTCCCGGCATTCTCACCCACCTCAACAGATCGGCGTCAAGCGCCAGCTCGCCCGCCAGTGGGTAACGAAAAGCAGCAAGGTAGCTGAGATAGGGATTACGGCCGACGACATCGCTGAGAGCCTGCAGAAGGGGGCGCATCAACAGGCGGGTGACCCGGCCATGCAGCCTGTCGGAAAACCGCGCGTAATACGCCTTACAGAAGCTGAAATCGAGGCTCGGATGGAGAATCGGGAAAAGAAGGTTGTCGAGAAGAGTGCGTCGATAACCGACGAGATCCGCATCGTGCAGGGCAACACATCCGACTCGGCCTTCCCCGAGTAGATAACCAAACGCCATCCACACAGCTTTTCCCTTACCTCTCGGCCCCAAACAGACCGTCTGGCTTTCGATCTCCTCAGAGAGCGCACGCAGAGGCGGAGCATCATTCCA
>RPQK01000142.1 GCA_003819755.1 Acidobacteriota bacterium
AGTGTAGGCGAGGAGGCGGGCGGCAGGCGTTGACTTAAGTCACGGGAGAAAGGATGAAGGAAGAAGGCTGTTGTCCACGAACCAACACGAACGAACACGAACAAAGGCGCCTTTGTTCGTGTTGATTCGTGTTGGTTCGTGTTGGTTCGTGTTGGTTCGTGGACAACAGCCTTCTTCCTTCATCCTTTCTCCCGTGACTTAAGTCAACGCCTGCCGCCCGCCTCCTCGCCTACACTGTTCGACAGTCCAGACGAGAGGTGACTATGATCAGCGAAGTGACGCCTGTTCGTGATATCGCAACAGCCCTTCCAGAGGCCGCCCGAATTTTTGCTCGCGCCGGGATTGACTGCAGCTGCAGTACCGTCGAGAGCTTGCGGGATGCGTGCTCCGCGGCAGGGGCCGATGTCGGCGAGGTCTTGAGACAGATCCAGGCGTTGACCGAGGAGGCCCAGCCGGCGCCCGCGCGAGATTGGAGTTCCGAGACAGCCAGACAGGTCGTCTCCCAAATCCTGGAGGTTCATCACGCCCACCTTAAAGAAGAGCTCCCGCGCCTGGAGCAGCTGATGAACAGGGTCTACGAAAAGCATGGGAAGACTTACGCCGAGATCCTGAAGGTCCATGAGATTTTTTTCACACTGAAGGATGAGCTGGAAATGCACTTACGCAAGGAAGAAGTGATGCTCTTTCCGTACGTGCTCCGTCTGGAAGACGCTCAGGTTCAAGGCCTTCCCTTCCCCCCCTGCCCTTTCGGCACGGTCGCAAATCCGGTTCGTGTGATGATCAGAGAGCACGATTCGGCCGAGGAAGCCATGCAGGCAATTCGGACGAACACGGCAGATTACACACCGCCGGCGAATGCTTGCCTCGGTTTCACACTCCTCCTCCAAGGGTTGCAGGCACTGGAGGAGGATCTGCGTGTACACATCCGGCTTGAAAACGAAGTCTTGTTTCCGAAAGCGGTGGGATTAGAACAATCCTGTCACTCTTCGCCGGCGGCGTAGCGCTTCAGCGCCTCGATGTTCACGATCAGAACCGTTCGGCCTTCCTTCTCGAGCCAGCCCTTCCTTTGGAAGCCGGCAAAGGCGCGCGACACGACCTCGCGAACGGTTCCCACTCGGTCCGCGATGTCCTGGTTCGTGTGTTTGAGCTCGAGCTCCACCCGGCCGCCGAGGGCTTTTTCGCCCGGAATCTGCTGAACCAGGTACGTGGCCACGCGCTGAGCCACTTCCAGCAAGGCAAACCTTTCCACCATGCCCGTCGCGCGTCTGAGCCGGCGGGAGAGGATCTTCAGCGCCGAAAGCGCAACCTCGGGGTGAGCGAGGCAGAAACGCTTTACGTCCTCCTTGCGCAGGAAAAGCAACGTTGAGTCGTGAGTCGCAATGACCGTGGAAGGGTACGGGCCCTCATCGAAAACCGCGGCTTCCGGAAAGGTGCTCCCCGGCCCGTCTTCATGGATAACCTGCTCCCGGCCATCCGCGCCGTGCCTGAGCGCGCGGGTCCAACCGTCGATGACCACGAATAAGCCCTGGCATGGTTCACCGGCGGAAAAGAGAAATTCGCCGGCCGGAAGCTTGCGCAGCTCCGCCCGTTCGGCCAGGCTGCGCAGAACGTCCGGCGAGACGTTCTTAAAAAGCTCCGTCGCCTGAAGCGCAGCTACCTTCGATATCATGGTTTCAACGGAGCCCATGAGAATCCTCCTCAGCTATTTCTCTTTCACTTCCCGAGTCGAGAGCCTGGCGAGGCAGATCGAAACATGCCTGACGCCCCGGCACGACGTCACTCTTACCGCGATCCGACCCGTTCGGGACCGATCCTACTGGCATTGGCTGCTGCTTTCGTTTATCCCGGGCTCCTCTGTGGCGATCACCAGTCCCCCCACCGACCTCCGGAGTTTTGAGCGCGTCTGCCTGGGTTTTCCCAAGTGGACGTTCAGCTGCCCTCCTGTGAACCGGTACCTGGCAACACTCCCCGCCCTTAACCAAACAGCCCGTTTCGGCCTGTTCATGGCCTTCGGCGGCTTCGACGAGGATCGGTATCTCAGGGACTTCGCCGTCAGAGTGTCCCGCAAAGGACGGGTCGCCGCGACTCTGGCAGTCAAGCGCAGCCTGATCGAAGCACCGGAATGCGCTTCCTATGTCCACCGATTCTGCGAATTACTCGTCGAAGCTCCGTCACCCTCCGCTGCTCTGAAGCTTGACGCCCGCTGATCGATTCCTCAAACAAACTCGGCACCCCCCCGCTTCATTTCCTCCATGGCCCGCCGGCCGTCGTCGGGTTGAACATTGACCGCACGGGTCGCCTGGGAAAGGACGGTCACCTCGAATCTTTCTCTTAACGCATCAAGAGTGGTCGTCCGGACGCAGTAATCCGTCGTCAGCCCGCCAACATAAACGTGCTTTATACCCTGCTTTCTAAGCCACTCCGCCAGGCTGAGATCGGTGATTTGTCCTTCCGCCCTCAAAAACCCGCCGAAACCGCTGTATGCCTCGGTCCCAGGCTCGAAAGCCTTGTCAAAAATCGGCCCTCTGACGTTCAGACCAGGATGGAGGTTCGCGCCCGGCGTCTCCCTCACGCAATGAACCGGCCAGGGTCCGCCCTTTTCGCGAAAGGAACAGTGATCGCGCGGATGCCAGTCGCGGGTGTAGGCGATCGGCCGTCCTTCCTGCACGAACCTTTCAACCCAGCGGTTCAACTCCGGGACGACCTCGTCTCCTCCCTGGACAGCCAGCGCCCCACCGGGACAAAAGTCGTTTTGAACATCAACTACCAGGAGAGCGGAATCTGGTCTAAGTGTTTTGTCCATCATGGAGATCTGCCAGAAATATAACAAAAGGCCAAGGCCGATTGCGACATGGGGCTCGGAGTAGAATATCTCCGCTGGAGATGTTTAATGACCGAGAGCGGGCACCCGGGTTTTGCGCTTAACCTGCTCCCTCACCTGCTTTCCTGGCAGGACCGGGAGGGCGTCGTCGTGTTCGACGGTGAAGGCCGCCTCTTCTCTCTCTATCATGGCGACTCCCTCTACCGCCGGGGCCTGGACGGGTCCGTCCAGCGCACTCGGCGGGTCCCGACCGATGGTCACCTCGTTCGCTCTCACCGGACGCTCGACGATCGGGAAGCACGCTTCGTGTTCACTGTTGCCTGGGAGTGGGCAAAGGCCCTGGAAGCGACCGTCAGAGAGTCAAAATCGCCGGCTTTTGCCGGACAGTCAACCGAGGGTCTGATCAAGCGCCTTCGGCAGGTCCTTGGTTATACGCCAGACGTGCTTTTCCAAGAGCGAGAGCGTTTTTCTGCTCTTTATAAACCGGTGAGCGTCCTGCCGCCTGATCAGTACATGGCCCTGGTCGTCCAGCTTACCCACGGATGCCCTTACAACGAGTGTATTTTTTGCGACTTGTACCAGGACCGGTCCTACCACGTGAAGTCCCCAACTGAACTGAAGCAGTGGCTGCCGGCCCTCAAGAAGTTTCTTGGGCGGACGCTCGGCATGCGAAAAGGGATATTCCTGGGAGACGGAAACTGTTTGGCACTTCCGGCTCGGGGCCTTCTTCCGCTGCTCGAGATCGTCAACTCAGCCTTTGACGGAGACGCGGTCCGTGACAAGGGGGTGTTTAGCTTCGCAGACACGCGCGCGGTTGTCCGCAAGTCCCGAGAAGAGCTGTCTTCGCTGGCTCGGGCCGGGCTGAAACGGGTGTACCTCGGGCTCGAGACGGGCTCGCAGGCGCTGCTCTCATTCCTAAGAAAACCTGGTTCACGGGACGAGCAAATCGAATCGGTCAACCGGTTGAAAGCAGCCGGGCTGCAGGCGGGCGTAATCTTCATGACCGGAATCGGCGGACGACGGTTTGCACAAGAACACATCACGCAGACGGTAGAGCTGATCCGGTCTCTGCCCCTGGGCCCGGGCGATCTCGTCTACCTGTCTCGTTTCTACGCGATTCCCGGCACCCCGTACGCGCAGGAAATCCTCGATCGGCGGATCGAGCTGCTTGGCGACAAGGAGGTCGATGACCAGTTCGAACAGATCCGTTCGGCGATCAGGCAAGAAGGAGTGAAAGTGGCGCCCTACGATCTGGGCGGTTTTATCTATTGACGAACACGTAAGTCCGGGATTTTGACGGTTGAAACCACAACAGATGAAACACCGGTAGAAGCAGAGCGATATCCCGCACGAGAAGCCAAATCGAGGCATTCTTGGTTGAGGCGGCGGTGCTGAAACAGCCGCAATCGAAGTCCAAACCACGGGCCAGATTGATGCTGATAGCCACGATGAAGACCAGGAGCAGCGCGCCTAAGATCGCGGCGTTGTCCTTGACCCAGACTCCTGCGACGAGAAGAACCCCGGCGACGAGCTCCAACCAAGGCATTATGATGGCCATCACATTAATCGTCTTGGCGGGCATAAGTTTGTAGTTGTTGACGATTTCCGCGAATTGATCCGGGTGAGCGATCTTGTCGACCGCGGCATAGATGAAAATTCCGCCCACAATCAGCCGGGAAATGATGAGCGCCGGGCGCGATCTCAAAAGCCAAGCGATTCCTGCCATCGTTCCTATCCCTTCTCCACCGGCAACCCCGCGTTCTTCCACGCCGTCCAACCGCCGAAGAACACGTGAACTTTTGTGAAGCCGAGTCTTTGCAGTTTCCCGGCCAGCATCGTACTCGCCCCACACTCTTCCCCGTCGCAGTAGATCACGATCTCCTGGTCCTTCTTTTGTCGTGATAGCGCGGACTTGATGACGTCGGGTTCCTTTTTAGCCGAAATGTTCACTGCGCCTTTCACGTGGCCGGGGCGATATTCTTCCGGCTCGCGCGCGTCCACAAAAAGGATCCCATGGTCGAATTTTGATCGTGCCTCTTCGAGCTCGATGTAGTTGATCGCCAGAGCCGCGCTCGAAAGCACCAGCCTGGGCGTTGCCGCACCCTCTACCTTTACTTCCTGCGCAACCCAGGGAATCCCACGGCCGGAAAACGTGTTGTAGAGACCGGCTAACGCGACAGCGACCAGCACGATTGCGATGAGGTTTCGAAGATGAGTCATGGGGAACCGTTATTCCGTTCAGCGTTATCCCGTTCAGCGTTATTCCGTTTAGCGTTATCGCCAACGGTGAACGCTGAACGGTGAACGCTGAACGGTGAACGCTGAACCTTTGAATTATAAGTGGCGGCTGTGCTCTTGCTCAACTGCCATGCTGTATTTCACCAGGCTAACGTACGACAATGTCAGAATGAGCAACGCTTACGAGGATTTCAGGAGACGAGCGTCCGAAATCACACACCTGCGAAGCGTCCTCCAGGTTCTGAGTTGGGATCAGGAAGCCATGATGCCGGAGTTGGGAGCAATCGACCGGGCCAGTCAACTCTCGACACTCGCGGTTATCCAACACCAGCGATTAACTGACCCGGCTTACGGCGACTTGATCGTCCGGCTGGAAGAGGCCTCGGGAGAGCTGGATCGGTGGGGGAAAGCCAGCGTGCGGGAGGCCCGCAGGCAGTTTGACAAAGCTACCAGGCTGCCTGAAAACCTCGTCAGGGAGCTCGCCGAGACCGCGGCGCTCGCCTATGAACAATGGGTAAAAGCGCGCGATGAATCGGATTTCCCTGCCTTTGCCCCATGGTTAAGCAAAATGGTCAACCTGAAGCGGAGTGAAGCCGAATGCCTCCAAAAAGCGGGTTCTTCGCCCTACGAGGCATTGCTGGATGACTATGAGCCGGGAATCACCGAAGCTCGGCTTGATGCTCTTTTTTCAGCTGTACAACCGGAGCTGACGGCACTACTTGAGGGAGTCATGGCGTCGGGTCGAGAGCCGCGCCGCCTTCCTTCCGGGCCCTTCCCGCCCCAAGCCCAGGAGAGCCTGGGGCGTGAGATCCTGACCGCCATGGGCTTCGACTGGAAAGCGGGAAGGCTTGACACCTCACCCCACCCTTTCTGTTCAGGCTTCTCTCCCCGGGACGTCAGAATCACCACCCGCTACTCGACTGTCGAGATCCTCAAATCCCTGTTCGGGATGATCCACGAAGGCGGACACGCCCTGTACGAGCAGGGCCTCAGCGCGGGCGCGTACGGCCAACCTGCCTGCGAAGCGATCTCCCTCGGGTTGCATGAATCGCAGTCCAGGTTGTGGGAGAACCAGGTCGGCCGTAGCCGGAGCTTCTGGGAATACTGGTTTCCGCGCCTCAGGCGCACATTTTCGCCCCATTTCGATGATTTCACACTGGATGACTTTGTTTTCTCGATCAACAGAGTCAGCCCGTCGCCAATCCGAGTCGAGGCGGATGAGGTCACCTATGGGCTCCACGTGATCCTCCGCTATCAACTTGAAAAAGCTCTGATTGCCGGGGAGTTGGAAGCGTCGGAGCTGGACCAGGTTTGGAACGACAGGATGCAGGACTATCTCGGGTACATTCCGGCCACCTCCGCCGAAGGCGTCCTGCAGGATACGCACTGGTCGCAAGGGATGTTCGGCTATTTCCCGACTTACCTGCTCGGCAACCTCTACGCCGCGCAGATATTCGACCAGGCCGAGCGAAGCATCCCCGACCTGGATACCCAGATATCAGGCGCTGATTTCATACCGCTACGCGAATGGCTTCGGGAAGAGCTGCATATCCACGGGAGGACGCTGACGGCGGATGAGTTGATCGAAAAAATGACCGGACAGCCGTTAGATGCCAACTTCTTCCTGGAGTATCTGAAGGGGAAGTTCGGAGCTTTGTACCAGTAAAGGACCTCAAAGACCCCAGGGACCTCAAGGACGGACCGTGTCTTTGTGGTCCTTGGGGTCTTTGAGGTCCTTTGCCGCCAGCCAACCTGCTAGAATACAAGCCCGTATGACCCCAAGGATACCCGCTCGACTCATCTTCTTCGGCCTGATCTTCGCGGTCTGCTTCAACGGAACGGTGCGCGTCGGATCAGAACGCCTTTTCGAGAAAAAGTACTTCCAGTGGATCAAGGGAAAGCGCGTCGGACTGATCACGAACCCGACCGGTGTGGATTCCCGGATGCAGTTGACGGCTGACCGTCTGGCTGCTAACCCGGAAACGAGCCTGACAGCACTCTTCGCGCCGGAACACGGCCTGTTCGGCGCAGCGCAGGCCGGGGATCACGTTTCGTCGACAAGGAATATCTACAGCCTTTACGGGGAGAACCGGGCGCCGACACCGGAAATGCTGGCCAACGTCGATGTGCTGATTTATGACATCCAGGATGTGGGCGTGCGCTTCTACACGTACCTCTCCACGATGTTCGAAAGCATGAAGGCCGCCGCCGGGAAAGGAATTCCATTCGTGGTGCTAGACCGGCCGAATCCGATCGACGCCCGACAAGTGCAAGGGGCCGTGCTCGAGGCCGGGCGCGAGTCGTTTGTGGGAATTTATCGAATGCCGATCCGCTACGGCATGACAACCGGCGAATTGGCGCAGCTGATGAACTCCGAAGCCCACGTGAATTGCGATCTACGCGTGGTGCCCGTGAAAGGCTGGAAAAGAAAACACTGGTTGGACAAGACGAATCTTCAATGGATCCTTCCCTCCCCGAACATGCCGACGCTCCTGACCGCCACAATTTACCCAGGCAGCTGTCTTATCGAGGGCACGAACCTCTCGGAAGGAAGGGGGACTACCCGCCCGTTTGAGCTGTTCGGCGCACCCTGGCTGGATAGCCAGCGCCTGGTCGAGGCATTGAATCGGATCGGTCTGAAGGGAGTTTACTTCCGCCCTCAAGCCTTCACGCCGACCTTCTCAAAGCACAAGGGCGAGCTGTGCCAGGGTGTTCAGATTCACGTACTGGACCGCGACGACTTCAACCCGATTTTGGCGACCCTCTACGTACTGCACGAGATCATCAAGCTCCAACCGGGGAAACTCGAGTTTAATAACGCGTTTGACCGGCTGAGCGGAACCGGCCGGGTCAGGGAAGCCATTCTCAGAGGCGAGAGCCCGGCGACGATCGAGAAGAGCTGGGAAGCAGATCTGAAGGTGTTCGGCAAGACGCGGAAGAAGTATTTGTTGTACTGAGAGCCAATTGCAAAAATCGCCCCGGTTTTTGACCCCAAAGGGGGCCCCTTTGGGGTCGAAAAGCAGACCCGATTTCTGCAATTGGCTCCTGAGTATGAATTTTACACAGCCGCAACCGCCGCTGGCCTGGGTGGACATACTCCGCCCGCTTCGCTCTACTGCGTGCGCGGCTCTGAAACTGACGGCATCCCCCCTGCGCCCGACTTGCACTTGGCCGCGTCTGCTCACTAGAATTCGGCCAAGGTCACTCGATGAAATCACCGTTCAAGCGATTCTGGCCCAATGACCTGCGAGGACGGCTCACAGTTCTTGTCCTCGCCGCCCTGGTTCCGATGGTCATCGCGCAAGCGGCGATCTTTGGCTACTGGTACTCGACTCGAAAAAGCGCCGAGTTACAAAGCAATCTGGAGCTCGCCCGCACTTTCGGCGCACTCTACGAGAGGTACCTGAGCGATCTTCAGCATGCGGAGCTCACGCTGGGCGAGGCTCTGCTCCGGCTTGAACCTGAACCTGCGCTGGCCCTGCTGGAGTCTCGCGCGAAGAACTACCCCGCCATCCACTCTTTCACCTGGGCGAACCCGGAAGGGAAGATCCTTTTGTCCAGCCGGGCGGGTGCGCCGGGCATTTCGGTCGCAGACCGTGAGTATTTCCGCGAAATCATCCGAGGGAAACAGTGGACTATCAGCGATCTGCTGATAACCAGGGTGGGAGGCGACGAGCGCCTGGTTCTTGCCCGGGCGGTCCGCTCGGGAGAAAGACTCCTCGGCGTCGTCCTGGGAGAGATCGTTCCCGAACGGCTGGGTGAAACGTTGACGGCGCGGAGAAGCAGGGGCGGGATTCTCGCTCTCTTCGATCGGACCGGCCGGATCATCTCGATTGTGCGAGGACCTGACGTCCGGGCGACGGTTCCGTCATCTCACCACGTGGATCGGATGGCTCAGGAAGTGATTCGCAGTGGACAGGACTGGTCCGGATTCCTTCGATTTGCCGGTGAGGGAGTGGACCGGCTGGCAGCCCGGACTCCGCTGCCAGGCCTCGGGTGGGCAGCTGGAGCCAGCCGTCCTTTTGCGGAGGTAATGGCGCCGGTCAGAAGGAACCTGTTTCTTGTGCTCCTAGTGGTCCTCACCATTTGTTTGGCATCGTTCCTTTTAGCGGAGTTTGTCGGCCGATCCATCATCAATTCCGTCGCGGTTGTCAGGGAGGGTGCCGCCACGCTGGCGGCAGGCAGCGAGGCCCGGGTCGCCATTCCGCAAATCCAGGAACTTGCTGACCTGGCCCGTACCTTTAATCACATGGCTGAACAGCTTACCCAGCACACGGCCTCACTCGAGAGGGCTGCAGAAGATCTGAGACGTTCTAACCAGGAGCTGGAGGCGTTCAGTTATTCGGTCTCTCACGACCTCCGTGCTCCGTTGCGCGCAATCGACGGATTTTCACACGCTCTCATGGAGGATTACAGCGAACAATTACCACAGGACGCGCAACGGTACCTCAACATCATTCGGGATAATACGCAACGCATGGGCCAGCTGATCGATGATCTGCTGGCGTACTCCCGCCTGGGGCGCCGGGAGCCCAACTTCGAAATGATCGACATGCAGGCGCTGACCCGGATGATCGCCGAGAACCTGAAGGCGGCGGGGGAGACGGGTACCGCGGTTCTTCAGATCGGCGACATGCCCCGGGCGTACGGCGACCGCACTCTCATCGGCCAAGTTCTGTCCAATCTTCTGTCCAACGCGTTCAAGTTCAGCTCCACTCAGGAGCAACCACGGGTTGAGGTTTCAGGACGGGAAGAACCCGTACAGAATGTTTACTGGGTGAGAGATAATGGAGTTGGGTTCGATATGAGCTACCAACACAAGCTCTTCGGAATCTTTCAGCGCCTGCATTCTATGAACGAATTCCCCGGAACCGGGGTCGGCCTCGCCACCGTTCAACGATTGCTGCAAAAGCACGGCGGCCGGGTATGGGCCGAAAGCGCGGTGGGCAAGGGTGCAACGTTCTATATTGCTCTTCCAAGGAGGCAGCGGTGACGAACGAAGTCGAGATACTTCTGGTCGAGGACAACCCAAACGACGTGGAACTGGCGCTGAGGGCGCTCAAGAAGAACAACCTGGCCAACCGGCTCCACATTGTGAAAGACGGCTCGGAAGCGCTCGACTTCATCTTCGGCCGCGGGGAGCACCAGCACCGAAAGGTCGAAAATGGACCGCGCGTCATTCTCCTCGACCTGAAGCTTCCGAAGGTTGACGGTGTGGAGGTTCTCAGAGCCATACGCTCAGACCCAAGAACCAGGTTCATCCCGGTGGTCGTTCTGACTTCATCCTCGGAAGAGCGTGATATTGTCGAAACCTACAAACTCGGCGTTAACAGCTATATTATCAAGCCTGTGAACTTCGAGAAGTTCATCGATGTGGTCCGGGAGCTGGGATATTATTGGTTGCTTCTTAACCATCCGCCGGCCGTTTAGAGACAAGTATGAAGCAGTTGAGAATTCTCATCCTCGAGGACCTGGAAGCAGACGCCGAACTTGTCAAACGTCAACTCGTCAAGGCGGGCATCGAGTTTGAGGCTTGTCGGGTAGAAGGTCGCGCCGAGTTCCTCCAAGCGTTGAGCGAGTGGCGACCGGACATCATTCTGGCCGACTACTCTTTGCCGTCGTTTGACGGTCTCTCCGCCCTTCGTGCGGCGAAGGCTCACGACACCGACATCCCGTTTATTTTTGTCTCGGGTGCGCTTCCCGAGGACGTAGCGATTGACGCGGTTCGGGAAGGGGCCGACGACTACGTGTTCAAGGACCGTATAGCACGCCTCGCGCCGTCCCTCTCCGGGGCCTTGGAAAAGCGTGAGGAGCGGCGCAAACGCCGTCTTGCGGAAGACGAGCTCCGCCAGACTGAAGAAAGGTACCGGCACCTCGTTGAGCTTTCCCCCGACGGCATTCTCGTTTACAGGAACTCCCTGATACTCTTCGCAAACAAGGCCGCCGGAGAGATCCTGGGAACTGACCCCGAAGAGCTGGTCGGACACAATGTCTATGATTTCATCGAAACCAACTATCAGGCGCTGGCCAGCCAGCGAATGAAGCGACTGGACGAATACGGGTTCGTGCCACTCGTCGAGACTGTTTGCCGACGTCCGGACGGAACTTCTATCCAGGTCGAGGCCACATCGGTTCACATCCCGTACCAAGGCGGACAGGCGGTGCTGTCGATCATCCGGGATGTGAGCGAGAAGAAACGCCTGGAAAGGGAGATCCTGGAAATAAGCGGACGCGAACAGAGGAGGATCGGCCAGGACCTGCATGACACTGTCGGTCAGAATCTGGCCGGCGCCGGTTTCCTGGCCAAAGCCCTGGAGCAGAAGCTGACCCGCCAGGCGTCTCCACTCACCCCTGACGCAACAAAAGTCGTCAGCCTCATCACGCAGTCAGTGTCTCAAACTCGAGCACTTTCCCGAGGGCTCTGCCCGGTCGATATTGTTGCCAACGGTCTGCGCCTGGCGTTTGCGGAGCTCGCGACCAACACCAGGGAGTTCTTCGGGATCCCGTGCAGTTACGAAGGCGACGCCCGATGCAGCAACACCTTGGACGGGCTGGATCAAACCACCGCCACGCATCTTTACCATATCGCGCTCGAGGCGGTGAATAACGCCGCGCGTCATAGCCGGGCGACGAGGATCGAGATTCGCCTGACCTGCGAAAACGACGCCCACATTCTGACCGTGGAGGACAACGGAGTCGGCTTTGTCGAGGGAGAAACGCAGGACCAGCAGGGAATGGGACTGCGCATCCTGGACTACCGAGCCAGGATCATCGGGGCCTCTCTTCAGGTTGTTTCCAAGCCGGGCAAGGGGACAATCGTGCAGTGCACGTTGCGGTATTAGCCGGACCGTGCGGCGGTAGGGCGAGGGTTTTGGGTTATCCACGAATTACACGGCGCGGCGTAGCCGCAACCAAAAGCCTGCCCGATGAAGAAGAAAGACAGAATGTCGAATATCGAATATCGAATGTCGAA
>RPQK01000143.1 GCA_003819755.1 Acidobacteriota bacterium
GAACTATCACGATCAACGTGGAAGAGGTACCGTGGGATCTCCTCTTTGAGACCGTCCTGAAGAGTCACGGCCTCGAGCGGACGATCGACGGCAACCTGGTTCGCATCGCCACCAAGAAGACGCTGTCCGAAGAGGAGAAGAACACGCAGGCTCTAAAGCAGGCGGCCTTCCGGGCCACCGACACCGTCACGGTTACCACTCCTCTGAACTACGCGGTCGCGGACACTCTCTCCAAAGCCTTGGAAAAACAGCTCACCACACGTGGTCGTATCGACATCGAACCAAGGACCAACACCCTGATTATCACGGACGTGCGGCCCAGCGTGGAGAGGCTGATGTCCCTGGTCAAGGCTCTCGACACCCCTGAGCCCCAAGTAGAAATTGAGTCACGAATCATTGAGACGACTACGCAGTTCAGTCGCCGGCTTGGCGTTGAGTTTCTCTTCTTTGCCGGCAAAGACACCGACCGGGTCCGCGGCTGGGGCGCCTCTCTGGCGGGGATTGACCCGACAAAGGACAAACCCGGAATCGGCGGCGCTGAAATAGTCGTGGGACGAGTCCTCGATACCGTGATGCTCGATGCTTTCATCGAGGCTGGAGAATCAATCGGGGACGTCAGGATCCTGTCAAAGCCGAAGGTCACGACCGTCGATGGCGCCGAAGCGACCATCGTTCAGGGCACCAAGATCCCAATCCCCGTCATCCGTAACTTCCAGACCTCGGTCGAGTACCATGAAGCGGCTTTGCGGCTGCGTGTCACTCCCCGGATCACCGATGAAAAAACCGTTCAGCTGTTCTTGAAGATCGACAACGACGTCGCCGACTTCAGCCGGACCGTCCTCGGCATTCCCACGATCCTGATCAGTCAGTCCCAGTCGGTTGTCCTGCTGCCCGATGGTGGCACGACAATGATCGGTGGTATCTTTGTTGAAACCGATCGCAACAACGTGGACAAGGTTCCGGGGCTTGGAGACGTGCCGGTGGTTGGCAACCTCTTCAAGCGAACGAGCAAGAATCGTGAGACGCGAGAGATTTTGTTCCTGATCACCACGCGGATCAGAGGCTGAGAAGGAAAAGCGGTCGGCGGCTGTTTATCCACGAATTACCCGAATTTCACGAACTAAGGCTTAGTTCGTGAAACTCGTGTATTCGTGGTGAACAGCCGCCGACCGCTTTTTCCGGAGAAACCAACGCATCTGAGTCAAACATCAAGATCCGTGACCACCAACGTCGCCCCACCGGCTCCCGACTTTCCGGGCCGTTTCCGCCGTTTCTGGCTGGAACTGGAAAAACGGGGTGCAGATGCGTTCCTGGTCAATCATGCCCCTAACCTCTTTTACCTGTTCAACGTTCGCCCCTCGGCCGGTTTTGCACTGTGCACCCGAGGGGAAGCGCTCCTGATTCTAGATTCGCGGTACACCGAGCAAGCCGAAGCGGAGAGCGTCAACTGCCGCCTCCGGAAGGCCGAAAAGTCTCTGGAGGAAACGCTGCAGCAAGCGATCAACGACGCGATCTCCCCGTCGGCCTCCGCCTTTCGCCTGGCGATCGAATCGCGCAACCTCTCCTTTTCGGCCGCACAACAGATCGCTGCCTGGAATACTAAGAGCCAATTGATTCCTGGCGATGAGATCCTGGACAATCTCCGCATTAAAAAGGAGCCCTACGAGATCCGTGCGATGGAGGAGGCTTTTCGCATTGCTCAAACCGCCTTTGCAGAGATCAGCCGAGCGATCATTCCCGATACAACTGAGGTCGAAATAGCGGGGCTGTTTGAGCTCGAACTGCGCAGACTAGGGGCCGACAAAGCCGCCTTCGATACCATCGTCGCTTCAGGCCCGCGATCTTCCCTGCCCCACGGGCGCGCCACCCGTCGGAGGATCAAAGAGGGAGAGCTGGTTCTCGTCGATTTCGGCGTCCAGGCCGCAGGCTACTGCAGCGATCTAACCCGCATCCACTTCCCGGCCGGCAGTTCCAAACCGCAGATTTTCGACATTGTGGCCGAAGCCCAACAGAAAGCGATTGCGGCCACGAAGCCTGGCGTCCTCACCTCGGCCGTCGATGCGGCCGCACGGGACCACATCAGGGAGAGTGGCTATGGTGACTGCTTCGGCCACGGCACGGGCCATGGCCTCGGCCTGGAAGTCCACGAAGCTCCCCCCGTCTCGTGGCGATCGCCGCGCCCCTTGGAAGAGGGAATGGTGTTCACCATTGAGCCTGGCATCTACCTTCCTGGACGGCACGGCGTCCGGATAGAAGATGTCGTCGTCGTCACCGCAGACGGCTGCCGCCTGCTGTCGGACCCGACTCGCTGATCGTTTTCTGAACGCGCCCCCGAGAGCCGGAGGAAAAGACCTCAAGGACCTCAAAGACTTCAAGGACTGTGAGATGACGAATTTGCTTAGTCCTTGGGGTCCTTGAGGTCTTTGGGGTCTTTGAGGTCTTTTCCTCCGGCCCTCGGGGGGCACGCTCAAAACGCCCGCTGGCGCGAGCGGCGCGAGCGAGCGGGCCTTTGTGCGCCACCTGGGAAAATGGTATGCTTCCATCCTTTGGGGAAAGTTGATGGATCTGAAAGAGATTCGTGACCTGCTCGAGCTGATCGACACGACGAGCGCCATTGAAGAGTTCGAGATGGAACAGGGCGACCTCCGTATTCGCATACGAAAAGCGACTGGTCACTCAGGTGATTCCTCGTCGCCCCAGCAGACCGGATCCTCCGCCCCCGGGACCGCTACGGCGCTCCCGGCCCCGAAGGCGGCGCCCGCAGAGCCGCCGCATGTTTTCAAGGCTCCGATCGTCGGCACTTTCTACCTCACTCCGAAGCCCGACGCCGACCCCTTCGTGCGACCCGGAGACGCAGTGCACAAGGGAATGGTCGTCTGCATCATAGAGGCGATGAAGCTGTTTAATCAGATCGAATCGGATGTTGACGGAACCCTGGTACGGGTCCTGGTCGAGAACGGCCAGCCGGTGGAGTACGGAGAGCCGCTTTTTGAAATCCGGTTGAATTCCTGACGCCTCATGTTCCGAAAAATCCTCATCGCTAATCGGGGTGAAATCGCGTTGCGCGTGATCTGTGCGTGCAAGGAACTTAACATTCCGACCGTCGCAGTGTACTCGGAGGCCGACCGGAATTCCCTGCACGTCAGGTTTGCCGACGAGGCCGTCTGCATCGGGCCGCCGCGCAGCAGCGAGAGTTATCTGAATATCCCGAGCATCATCAGCGCCGCGGAAGTGACCAATGTCGACGCCATCCACCCCGGTTACGGTTACCTGGCTGAGAGCGCGCATTTTTCCGAAGTCTGTGAGACTTGTGGAATCAAATTCATCGGCCCCAGCCCGGATTCCATGAGACTCATGGGCGATAAGGCAGCAGCGCGCAGGACCATGCGGGAGGCCGGGCTGCCGATTATTCCGGGAACGGATGTCCTGCAGGACAAAGACCCTCAGCTCGAGGCGAAGGCGGCGGCAATTGGGTATCCGGTACTCGTTAAAGCGGTCGCGGGCGGGGGTGGCCGCGGCATGCGGATCGTGCGCCGACCGGAGGATTTGCAGGATGCGTTATCAACAGCGCAGTCCGAGGCACTCGGCGCGTTCGGAAGTGGCGCCGTTTACATTGAGAAGTACCTGGAAAACCCACGGCATATCGAGCTGCAGATCCTGGCTGATGAACACGGGGGTGTGGTTCATCTCGGGGAACGCGATTGCTCGATCCAGCGCCGCCATCAGAAGCTGGTGGAGGAATCCCCCAGTCCGGCGGTCAGCGAAGGCACTCGTCTTGAGCTCGGGGAGAAGGTCATTCAGGCTATCCGCAGGGTCAATTACTACAACGTGGGGACCGTGGAGTTTCTGTTTGACCAGCAGGGTAATTACTTCTTCATTGAGATGAATACCCGAGTCCAAGTCGAGCACCCGGTCACCGAAATGGTCACCGGAATCGACGTCGTCAAGGAACAGATCCGAGTTGCTGCCGGCGAAAAGCTGAGCGTGTCTCAGGGACAGATCTCTTTTCGGGGACACAGCATTGAATGCCGGATAAACGCTGAATCCCCGATAACCTTCATTCCCTCGCCGGGCAGAATCACTGTTTTCCATCCGCCGGGCGGCCCGGGCATTCGCGTTGATTCGTGCGCCTACGCCGATTACGTGGTCTCTCCCCATTACGACTCCCTGATCGCCAAACTCATCGCTTACGGAAAAGACCGCCGGGAAGCACTCGCCCGTCTGAACCGCGCCCTTGACATGTTTGCGGTTGAAGGCATTGAGACAACGATCCCGTTGCACAAGAAGATCATCAACCACCCGGACTTCATCACCGGCAAATTCGGCACGGGCTTCTTGGACCAACTGCCGGCGATTTGAGGCAGAATGCAGTCGCATTTTTTGGATCCGCTCTACCCGTTGACTCACCGGCCGAACAAGGCGGGCGTGAGTCATGCGAGGCTGGCTGAATACTTCCTCCAGGGCGGCTCGCGGTTTTTTCAGATACGGGCCAAGAACCTGTCCGACCGGGCTTTGCACCGCGATCTGTTGCTCGTGTCGGCCGCCTGCCTCAAACATGGAGCCCGGTTTGTCGTCAATGACCGGCCCGACCAGGGGCTGGCAGCGTCGGCCTCGGGAGTTCACTTGGGGCAGGACGACCTGCCCGTCGCCGCTGCCCGCCGCGTGCTTGGCCCCAGCGCCATCATTGGATTGTCGACCCATACCGAAGAGCAGTTCCTTCAGGCGCTCGAAGAGGATATCGATTACGTGGCCATCGGACCAATTTTCGAGACCGCCACAAAACCCGGTGAGAACCGACCCGTCGGGTGCTCGATGCTCGCCCGGCTGGCCGGGAAAACTCAGCTCCCGGTCGTCGCGATCGGCGGGATAACACTGGCTAACGTGGAACAGGTCTGGGGAGCGGGAGCCACCTCCGCAGCTGTGATCTCCGACATTGTCGGTTGCCAGGATCCAGCGGGCAGAGTCAGCCAGTATTTGGAGTTGGCCGCGAAGGTAAAAAAGGATTGAGCAAGTCGCAGTCGGCCGGCCGCTTTCTTACGGACAACCACGGACTGACACGGACAAGGCATGTCAGTCCTGCCCCTGTCCGTGTTCATCCGTGTTCGTCCGTGTCAGTCCGTGGTAGTTCGTAAGAAAGCGGCCGGACTGACGCCGAAGATCCGGTTTGTAATCGCCATGAACGTAATCCTATTTGAAACAGTCACGGGCCATTTGCATCCCGTCCTGGAGAGGATAGAGTCGAACAGCCCGACATGGGAAGGGAAGACCGGGTACTGGAACAGGATCAAGCAAAAGCTGCACGCCGGCTATCAGAAGTTGGCAGAGAGACTCCACCACGAGGAACTGTTCTGCGCCAACCTTAGGCATGCAAATCATTTACAGGTAGTTCACAGGAGCGCCGATACCCCGGAGGCCGTGGAGAAAAAATTACGACAATTTCTGAGATTGGGTTATAGTAAGCACGCCCGGTGGTTCTGGGTCGATGCTGTGCTTGCCTTTTTTGGGATGTTTCTGATGTTCTTGCCAGGTCCGAACATCTTCTTCTTCTATCCGGCAATTCGGTCCTTTGGACACCACCAGGCACGCAAGGGCGCCAGAAACGGGCTGGGTATTTCGGATATCGCCTTCCGGCCCGACCCGCTGGTAGACCTGGTTCAAGCGAATTTGCATGATTTGAATTCGATCGCCGGCGCCATGAAGGAGCTCGAGAACAGGTACAAGGTGGACGATCTCGAGGCGGCGCTGGGGCAACTTGGGGAAAAATGAAAGTCGATATTGCATTTCTGCGGAACGTAGCCCTGTTTGCCGATCTCTCTGAGGAGGAGATGACCGCAGTCTCCGAAATGTTTCGGGAGCACAAGTACAAGAGGAACGAGATCATCTTTTTCGAGGAAGACACCGGCAAGTACATGTACATCGTGAAGGACGGGCGGGTCAAAGTCTCTCGACTGCTTCCGAGCGGCAAGGAGATGATCCTGACTTTCCATGAGGGCGGCGAGTACTTCGGCGAGATGTCGTTCCTTGACGGCGGAACCACCCCGGCCACCGTCACCGCCGTCGTCCCGACTTCCATCCTTTCGATGGGGGGCCGGGAATTTTCTATTCTCCTCGGCAACTCCAAGATCAACATGGCTTTGATCAAAGTCTTGTGCGCCCGCTGCCGCGAGGCTTGGGCGCAGATCGAGGTCCTGACGTTCCACAACGCCGACGCCCGAATACGCACCGCCCTTTATCAGCTGTGCCAGAAACGAGGGGTGCAAACCGATAACGGGATAATGATCAGTATCCACCTCACTCACAAGGAGCTCGCCGACATCACCGGGATTTCACGGGAAACAGCCACTCGAGTTCTAAACACGTTGCAGAGCGAGAACATCCTCCGGGTGGAGACGCGTCATTTTGTGGTTTCCGACCCCGAGAAACTGGTCGACTCGCTGCTCTTCAGCGAAACCGCCTGACCCACGCCTGGTCCCGGAACTGCCGCAGAGGGTCCACCCCGATTCCAGGTACTCGGATCGGGTTTCAGTCCAGCCAAATGGGACGATCATCGGACCGTGACAGATCTCACATAACTGTTTGACAGGCTGGAGTATTGTAGGCGCGGGGGAAGAAGAATGCACCACAAAGCCACACAATCAGAATGTGGTTTTTCTCTAGTCGAGCTTCTCCTCGTTGTCGGCATCCTCGCCATCACCGCGGCCTTTGCGATTCCTGCCTTGGATGGCACAATGGCTTCCTTCCGGCTGAGGTCCTCGGCCGACCTGATCGCCGGCGAACTGGACGCAGCGCGCGTCATGGCCATTTCGCGCGGGGCAGTCTTCGAAGTGCGGCTTTATCCGGATCAAAGAGGAGTCCAGGTGTTAGATCCGGCCGATTCGGTGGCAAACGCCCCGAGAACAAGGAAGTTCTTGGACCAAGGAGTCACCATCGTCAACGGTCCGACGATTCAGTTTCAACCACGAGGGTCGTGCACCGGAACTACCACTGGTCAAGAGATTCAGATTCGGAACGATTCGGGCTCGATTCTTGTAGAAGTCAACAAGACCGGCAAGATAAGAGTCAGATACCAGTAGCCCAGACAAAGGGGAGGCAAATGGCGAAGGCAGAACCGCGCGGCCGAGAAGAAGGCTTCTCGCTCATCGAGACCATGCTGGCCATGCTGTTCCTGGCCGTGAGCCTCCTGGCTCTGGCTCAACTCGTGGCGGTGGCGGTCAACCAGAATGCGATGTCCAGGAGCACCTCAGTGGGAATATCGGCCGCGATGGGGAAGCTCGAAGAGTTGCGCCGCATCTACAACCGAGACCTCGAAACCGCGTCGACCACGCTAGCCGGCGGCAACGAGGACAAGGGCGGCTTTCGTCTCAGCTGGGTGGTAACAAACGGCACTGGCACGAGTGAGCGTATCGTGACGGTGACCGCGCAACCGCTCGCTGGCACATACCTCAACAGCCGGAGCGTTGACATCACGTCTCATTTTGCGCCATGAACAGAGGTTTCTCGTTAGTCGAAGCACTCATTGTGGTTGCGGTCATCTCGATTGTCCTGGGCTCGATTTTCGGTATTGCCTATCAGGCGCAGATGTCCTTTGACGCCGAAAAACGCTTCACCGAGACGAGCCAGCACGCCCGCATTGCCATGGATGAGATCACCAGGTACATCCGACAGGCCGGCAACAACCCTAACCCCAAAACATTTAACCTTCAAGCCGTCCAGTACCACGGACCCAGCTCGATCGAACTCTGGACCGACATTACCGGCAGTCACGACGGTGTTACCGGGGACCCGGACCGGAGTACCAACAGCCCTTTGGAGCATGTCATGATCTCGTACCTCCCAGGGGCGGGCAACAACCGGGGCACAGTGACCATCAGAGACTACGCGGTCGCTCTCGGAACGGATGATCAGATCTTGGCCGAAAACGTTGATCTGCCTGATGGTACGCCGTTCTTCCAGTGCTTTGATACGAGCGGAACCGCAACCACCACCTCGAACGACATCGTCTCCATTGAAGTAACCATGAGGGCCAGCACTCCCGAACGAATGGGCGGGAGGGTCAACAGCGTCACTTACCGTTCCCACGTTTTCATTCGCAGCAAGACCTTCGACGTCTTTGCGGTTCCTTAACTGTAGTGGAGAAGCGGTTGAGTAAAGCGCCTTTGGCGCGAGTCGTTGAAAAGCCGCATGACCACCTGCAGCTGACGAGGCAACTATGGATAAGCAACGAGGCGTAGCTCTTCTTATCGCTTTGATTATCGCGATTCTGTTGTCCCTTTTTGCATTGTCTCTTACCTTCTCCAGCTTGAAGGATTTTGCTTCGAGCACTGAGTTCGAAAGACACGAAAAGGCGCTCCTTATCGCTGATGCGGGTTTCAATGCAGTCAAACAGTCCTTGCGGGGGCGGGATCTCAGCACACTCCTGGCCGCCAGCGCCGAAGTCCCGATATATGTATCCGGCGGAAGTGCTGATTGGCCGACGGTCGTCCGCATGCCTATCCTGCCGATTGACGCTCGTAATGTCGATTTCGAGTCCACACTGCCCGGTGCCATCGGCAGCCGCAGTGTAACGGGACTTTTGACTCCCCCCACCGGCGAACGCTTCGGCGAGGAAGACGACGACGATTACTCCGGTCATTACTTTGCCAAAATCACCGACAACCGTGATGAGGCGGCATTCGGTGTTCCAGACGATCCGCGAGTCGACCGGGACGGATTCGTTTACCTGCGCGTCGTCGGCGTGTACCGCGGCTTGCCTGGAGAGGTGATGACCCACGAAACGTCCGTTAAGAATTCCGTTGCGGTCATCGAGGCCCAGCTGAAACGGGACATGAGTTTCGAACTGCAGTCTCCGCTTTCAGTGTACGGCTCGAACGTCAACAGCACCTTCAATGGGAACTCCTTTCAGATCGACGGGTACGATCACCGGGGAATGGACTACAACAGGATCACCGGAGGACACAACGATCACGACTTGCCCGCCTTCCCGGGGATCAGCGCTTTGTATGGCCAGGGGAATGCTCAGACCTCGGTGGACGCAATGAAGGCGGCCATGAAAGCGAATGATCAACAGGACGACAATATCACCGGACAAGGCGGCGAACCTTCGATCCTTGATGGGACACAAGCCATCCGGGACAGTCCCAGCGAGGACGCCGAGAACATTTTTGACGGGAACTTCCTCGTTAACTTCGCAACCATGATGGCCGCAGTTGCGGACTTCAAGTATCCCGATCAAACTGACCTCTCCGGTAACAAAATCTCTCTGGGGACAGCCGCAGATCCCAAGATCACCTACGCCGAGGGCAATTTTTCAATAAGCGGCAGTGGCGACGGCGCCGGAGTTATGATCGTCCGAGGAGCGCTGAACATCGGCGGATCCTTCACTTATGACGGGGTCATCCTGGTGTTGGGACAAGGCTCGCTGAGGATGCACGGGAGCAACAAATCTCTCATTGGCGGCGTTTACGTCGTCAACGTGACTAGGAATGGTGACGGATCGGCCAGTTTTGGCACTCCTACCATAGACATTCAGGGCAACTCCAACTTCTACATGAAGAGCGACAGCATTACCATGGCCGTCAGCCTCCTGCCGATGCGAATCCTCTCCTGGGTCGAAGTAACCCCGGAAATCGAGCCGCAGCAGGCCAGCAACTGACGAGGGTTTGGAGTTGACGCTTTAGCGTGTCGAACGGCTAACGAAGTCCGGCAGTATCAGCACCTGCCACCAAGGTTGTTAGTCATCGGCACGCCCAAGCGTGGCTCCAAACCAAGTGAAACCTTCATCTGAACCTCGCTTTGCACGCCAAGGCACACCGCCTCCCGCCCTCACTGTGATTCCCCTCACAATTCCTAGCTTTTTTTGAATGTATCATGGCGTTTGTGATCGTAGTCACCGGATGAAGCCGGGTTCGGTCAAGCCGCCATCCCGCTCAATCCCGTTGGATCACCTTGTGGAAGGGCTTCCTAACGGCGTAACAGGCAGTAGCAGTACCGGTTGGTCCAACAGGCGAGGTCATCATGCGAAACGAACGCGGCATGGCGATGCTGATCGCCCTAGTCGTCGCAGTCCTCCTTTCATTCCTCTGTCTTTCCATGACCTTCTCCAGCTTGCAGGATTTCCAGATCAGTACCGAGTTTGAGAATCACGAAAAAGCACTCCTGATCGCTGATGCAGGCTACAACAAGGCCAAGGAGGACCTTCGCGGGAATATCATCGACCAGCTTCTCGCCCAACCCGGGACTATCAATGTCTACAACGCGGACACGACGCTAGAGGCCTGGGCGACGAGAAACCCGGTTTCGCCGATCGACGCACGCAACCTCGACTTTTCAGGGGCACTGCCATCCGGGCTGACGGTGACAAGCGTGCCGGTTACCGGACTGCTGACGTCGCCGACCGGCACCGAGATCGCGGGCGGCCGCTATTTTGCCAAGCTGACCGACAATGCGGAAGCGGATGGCGACCTGACCGTGGATTCCGACGGAACCGTCATCCTGCGCGTGATCGGGATTTCCAGGAATCTCGGGGGGGAAACCAACACATACAACAACAGCCGGAAGAACTCCGTCGCGATCATCGAAGGCCTGATCAAGCGGCACACGACACTTGACATGACATCACCCATGGCCATCATCGGCCCTGGAGTCGACACGACTTTTCAAGGAAGTTCGTTCCTGGTCGACGGCTACAACCATCTGAACTGGACGATGGAAGATCTGGAAGATGTGAACAAGGCAAAGGCGTTGAAGGGGGACTACGACACCCCGAATCCTTTTCCGGGCATCTCTTGCCTGAACGAAGACGGTACGCCGGTCGATGCCATCAAAGCCGAGCTCATCGATGGAAATCAGGAAGAGAATGTGCGAGGCCTGGGTGGGACGAAGGACACCCCGTCGGTAGCGGACGGCACCGCCGATCTCAATGAGGATGCCCAGAATATACTCGATCCAGCATACTTGACCAAACTGTTGGTTAAACTGGCATCGATAGCCGACAACACGTATCAGGGCGATCAGTTGCCAGACAATGATGACTTGAACCTGGGGACTCACGACGATCCGAAGATCACCTACATAAACGGGGATGTGACCATATCCTGGGACATCAGCGGAGCAGGGATTCTGGTCGTGACCGGGGATCTCAAGGCACGAGGCAGCGTCATTTTCGAGGGGCTGGTGCTCGTGATTGGATCAGGAGTGTTTGACGCGGCTGGCTTGAACGACGGTATCCTGGGAGGACTGGTGGTGTCCAAACTCCAGGGCAACGCGTTTGGGACCAGCTCAATCAGCCTCAAGGGCAACAGCCGCTTCTTCTTCAGCGGCTCCTCTATTCAGCTGGCCACCAGTCTCCTGACGACTCAGAGTCTCTCCTGGCGCGAAATCACACCCGAGATTGAACCACGGGCGGCAGCGACCCCTTAGGATAGCCTTCGACCAGCAAGTCGCCTCCCAGCCGTCGGAAGCTCAGGCCTTCAAGCCTGATCACATCTGACAAGTCTGCGATCTCGAGTCTCCCGATCCCTGGGACCCCTTCCGCTCCCAGGATCTTCGGAGCGTAGAAGAACGCGGTTTTTTGCACCGCGCCAGCCTTGAGTGCCGAAGCCGCGACCTCCCCTCCCCCCTCGATGATGACGCTCGTGATACCCCGCTTACCGAGTGCCCTCAATACACAGTCCCAGTCGAGCCCGGCAGGGCCCCTCACCAGGGGTATGAGGGTCGCTCTCGGGCTTAAGGCAATGACTCGATCCGCGGAAGCACCCCCGGCATGGAAGACAACAACGACACCCGGGGAAGCGAAAACCCGGGCGTGTTCCGGGGTCCGCAGCTCGGAATCCAGGATCACTTTTGTCACCGGCTTCTGCCTGCGTCCGCGGGTGTCCAGCGCGGGATCGTCGAGAAGAACGGTGTGCACACCTACCAGCAGGGCGTCGTACTCATATCGCAGATCGTGAACGATTCTGCGTGCCGCCTCTCCCGTGATCCAACGGGATTCCCCCGAAGCAGTTGCGATCCGCCCGTCGAGAGTCATGGC
>RPQK01000144.1 GCA_003819755.1 Acidobacteriota bacterium
CACGAAGGGCTGCAAAATATTGCAGCCCTTCGTTTTAACTTGGTTGCGGGGGAGGGATTTGAACCCTCGACCTTTGGGTTATGAGGGCAAAGCGCTTAAACCTGTAACTCCTTTACTTGCAACGAATCTTCTCTCTTCGTGACCCGTCGCTATCTTGGTTTGAATTGGGTTGATTTGATTGTTTTGGATTGTCGTGGGCACAATTTTGGGCACAAAACAATGCATCTTCGCCTGTTGCAGAACCTGAGCCGTCGCGTGGACTGAGACATTGAAACACTCGGCCATCGGGGCTCAGGCGAAGTTCACGTTGTTTTGCAGACCTGTCTCCCCTGCCCGCTCAAGCAAGCAGAACAGAGCAGCTCGTTCAGCGGCACGCGTCCGGCGCCGAATGACGACGATGATGCCGTGATGCGGTTGACGACTGGCCAACTGAAGGAAATCGTCGCGATTGCATGTGATCAGAACGCAACCGTTGTCGCGTGCGAAGTGGAGGACCGTGGCGTCGGACGCGTCCGTGGGAAGAACCTGACGAAGCAACGAGACCTCATGGCCGAGTTCCAGGAGCAAGTACTCAGGTCATCGGGGACATCGTGGTCCAGTACGAACTTCAAGGCTGGCCGTCCGCCATCTGCCGAGCAACCAGCAGATCGATTTCCCCTTTGTGATCCTCGTAGTAGGCAAGACACTCGTAAACTTGCGCCCTGCTGAGAGAGGGAAAGCAGTTCGCCACCAGTGTGTCGACTGTCTCCCCATTCTGCAGCAAACCAATCACGTCGTGAACCGCAATTCGAGTGCCCTCCACGCGGGCATTCCCGCCCCTGACATCAGGAGACCGGACAATATATCGGTAGGATTCTGAGACCGTGCCCATAGCCTGAATGTAAGGATAAACGGATTGAATTCAGCGTGCAACCGGGAAGACGGGCACCTGGAAGAGGGACTGCGTCCGACCCAAAGAATCCAAGCCCTGGATAAGCAACCATGGTATACGGTACCCGGCAGTGGGTCGAACGACTTTCCACCCTTGTTTGCCCCATTCGCCACTGCGTGTTGTTTAGCACCCGCCAGTGGTATCCTTCGCGCAGGCGGATCAACTGGGGATGAAAAGGACTGCAGCAAGTCAGTGGCTGTCCCAGGCTAGGCTGCGGGGGCAGGCGCCATGGCCGAAGTGGGGCCGGAGGAGGGGGGAGTAGGCGGCTTTTCGCACCTGGACGACTTCCATAGCTCGTCGGAAGACAGAAAGAGCCGTGTCAGTGTTCAGGCCGCGCCCCACATCCCCCGTTCGCCAAAAGTCGAACCGGGCTTGTCTACTTCTTCGTGGCCTTCCCTTCTTGGTACACCTGAAGTGGCTGTCCGTCAATCGACATCTCGCCCTTAAATGTGTAGGAAGTCGGAGAGGTTTCCTTTATAACGAACTGGCCCTTGATTGGCTTGCCCATCACCTTGCTCTCGCCTATCCAAGTCCAGGTGTCGCCGGTAACTGTCCCCTTCGCGTAAACCTGATGCCCGAGTGAGTTGATGACGTAGAAGGTGTAAGCTTTCTCTTCGCCGCTGTAACCCATCAACGACATTTCTTCAACCTCGCCCATTGCACCTTTTGAATCAGCCCGGCCAAAGAGAAAGAAGCCACCGGAGAACCACTCAGCTGTCGCGGTTCCAGTGAACTTCCCGCCCGGCCCAAATGGGGTCGGCTTTTCTTCGCCCTCGACCGTCCACGTCCCGACAAAATAGGCGAGGCGTTGATGCTCCGGCCCAGGCTTTGGAGGGCCGGAAGGTGTCTGGGCAAGGGTGGGAATGATGAATAACGAGGCAACGGCTAGACCTGCTAGGTAGCGTTTCATAAGAATCTACTCCTTTTCTTTGTGAGCCTTGTTTCACGGGTCGTGTTCAGCACTCGCCTGCGGGGCCAAATACCACGTTGCGGTAGACATTGGACACAGGCCTGTCGATTGTCAACAGTTTTTCGCCCGTGGGAAGAAGAAGGGGACTGTCCCCTACTCCTTCGCGCTTGTGGCTTTTTTGTCCGTCGCTCGGGTCCAGACTCCCTCGAATGCCTTGTACTCCTTGCCGTCGTTTCCCGTTTCGTATGCTTCCGCTGTATACCGGTCGGGATTTTCGAAGCGTGTCGTCTGCCTGCCGTGAATCGTTCTCCCGGAAATTGACGGATATTCATACTTCCACGAGAACACTTTTCCAGCCGCGTCAAGGCTGCCGAGCATCGTCATCGGCGCAGTTTCGATACTCATGAATGTCGTCGAAAAGTACTCCTTCTTCAGGTTGTCGTAACCTATTAGTTCGAAGTTCTCCGGGAAACCGGGGAGAGAGAATTTCACCTTGGCGTGCAGGAAGCGGCCACCGAAGATCATGTCCTGCTCACTGGTCGCCTTAGCTTCAAACGGCGGCTTTCCAGGGGCTAATGTCCACTTTATAGATATGTCCCACTTGCCCACGAACTGCTCGAGAAGCTTGTGCTGCGGGCCCGGCTGGTGGGCTTGCATGCGGGCCATGAAATCGTCTTGAGCTTGCAGGCAGGTAATACTGAGAAAAGCGAACACCAGCATCCATGTTTTTCGGAACACCTTCATACGTCCTCCTTCTTTTCGGAACACTTTCATACGTCCTCATTGCCGCCGGCGCCTTCCTCTGAAAACTAACCGGCACTGCTAATTTCATCCTCTTCCTTTCCGGGGAAGGAGAAGGGGGAGGACAAGGGGATTGTCCCCTACTCCTTCCACGGAGGTTGACAGACATAAACCCCGGGCGAAGCCATCTTTCATAGCCTCCGAGCCCGGGGGGAACAACGTTTGACGGTCCGCTGGCCGTGCATAGCTGACGCCGTCATGGGAGCAGGATTACCACAAGACCGCGATCGGGCCGCCTCCAGCCCGTGTTTAGTCGACCCGCTGTCAGGAACGCAAGGCATCCTACGGGACAATCACCGTCAGGAAGCCATCCAGAGCTCCAAAGTACGCAGTCACGGGACTGGCGAACAAGTCGGGGGACTCAGTGACTCCCGCAATGCAAATCGCCCCTAGCCCCTTCGGGTCCGGGTACCCGAAAGTAGCCGGATAGAGCGCGGCGATCCCGCAGCCGACCTCCGTGTAACTCCCGCCAAGATACGTCGAGTAGATCAGTGACGGCGAACCCCAGAGGTTCGTGTCCAACACGCTCACATACGCGTCATACCCGGTGCCCGACCATACAGAGTCCACGGCATCAGGCGTGAGCGGGAAGCCATTGCTGGCGGCCCCAGTCATGAACACCTTCCCTTGGCTGAGGCTCAACTCCTCGACTCGATCTCCGCCTGGGCCACCCAGAAACGTCGAGTACAACAGCGTGTTTCCTGCGGGACTGAGGCGGGTCAGGAACGCGTCCTCAGATCCGAGAGTCCTATCGAAAGCGTTGGTCGTAACCGGGAAGTCGGTGGAACCGGTCTTTCCTCCGACATAAATGCTGCCGGATTCATCGATGGCGATATCGTATGCCGCCTTCACCGCGCTACATACGAGGTAGGTCGAATAGATCAAAGAACCGGCGCCGGTCGCCCAGGGGTCGATCTTCGTGACATAGGCGTCGTTGTTCCCGACGAAGCGGCTGATCAGCGCGTTTTTGAGCGGGAAGTCCGAGGAGAGGGTTGTGCCGGTCACGTAAGCCAGGTCGTTAGCGTCGCAGGTGACCGCAAGTGCATTGTCCAACTTGCTTCCTCCCAGGAACGTGGAGTAGACGAGTGAGGCGTCCGGTGTTCCGACGCCCTGGAGCACGGTAAGGAATCCATCCATGTCTTGGTTCTTCGTCCTGGTTGAGAATTTCTGAGCCCGCAGCGCATGCCAAGTGGGGAAATCGGTGGAATAGGTTGCGCCCACGATATACACCAGACCAGAAGGCCCGAGCGTGATTGCATCCGCCCACTCCCTGTCTGATCCCCCGAGGAGCCCGGAGAATTCAAGCGCCGTTCCGTCCGCCGTGAGGACCAGGAGGTAGGCGTCTCCATGGATGGTGTCACCCGGCGCCGCCCGGAGCGGGGCCGGGACAAGCGTGGGGAAATCAGCGGAAAAGGTGTAGCCGGCCACGTAGGCGCGGCCTGAGGAGTCAACCGCAAGCGAATTTGCGATGTCGCTGTCCGAGCCTCCAAAACGCGTCACGTAGCGCACCACGCCGGACGTCAGGTCGAACTTCGCGACGTAGCCATCCATCTCGCCGTTAGTGGCGGCCGACGGCGATCCAATGAGGTTTTCTGGCGTCATCATCTGAATCGATCCGCCCCCGTAAGTCCAACCTGCCACATAAGCGGCATTGTCCGCAGGGTCGACAGCCAGCGAGTATGCGTACTCTCTTCCGATTCCTCCGATGTAAGTGCCCCAAACCACTGCCGGATCGATGACCAGCTGTTTGCCCGGGTCATAGCGACCCAGCTGAAAACTAACCGTCCGGTCCTCTGAGAGGGCGTACCCGGCATCGACGGACCGCCTGGTTCCCGCAACTTCCTGGTACGCCACCGGCCGACGATGGACGATCTCGAAGCCGGGCTTGCCGAGGAGCAGGTTTCCATCACCGTCCACGCGGAGATTCGAAGCGTCCGGAAAGGCGATCGAAATCAATTTCGGATCACTTCCCGGCTGAACCACAAAATCGTATTCAAAGCTTCCCTGTTCCGAGTGGTACACCAGGTCGATCCCGGGGTACGCGCCATAGACCCGCACCTTGCTGTAGCTCGGCACTCTGGTAACCCATTGCCTGGGATCGTTCGATTTGATGTAGTTGGTCTTCGTTGGTGTCTCATCCAAGCCCGAAATCGGCGCTTTCGGATTTGCGTCGCGAAGCGCGAGACGGAGCTCGCTGCCTGAGGTTGACACGAAGGTTGCCCCGCCGGGCTGGACAAGGACCGTCTGTTCCCCAACCCGCGCGACAAACCGGACACTCGCGCTCCATTGACCTCGATTTTCTTCGAACTGGGCGGGCAGCTTCCAAGAATTCCTCAATTTTGCGCTCGTCTCTTTGCCCGCGGGCTTGGAAATCGCTGTTTTCGGGGACGTTAAAGGCTCAGCTGCATAAGCCTGACTACCCAGCACGCTGAGCGCAAACGTGATCTGAATTGTCCCAACCAACCTGTTGATGCTTGTCATTGCTTCCTCCCTGATTGTCGGCCCGCTTTAAGGAGCGGGCCCTGTTCTTCGCCTCGGGGACCGCCGGCCAGTCGCCCTGCCGTCCCCCGGGCGGTTTTTCTGGCTGTTCTTCCCGCCTGGTGCATTTCCTTTAACGATCGTGCACGAAGACGTCGACCACTCCGTTGGTGTCGCCCGGCACCAGGTTGGACGCTTGCGAATAGAAGGCGACGAAGCGGCCGTCCGCGCTGATACTGGGCTCGTAACTGTGGTTGTTGGCCTGCGCTCCGGCGCTGTCGACGCTGACCCGGGTCGTCTCCCCGGTCTGCGGATCGTGCACAAAGACGTCCAACACTCCGTACGTATCGCCCGCCACCAAATTGGATGCCGTCGACTGGAAGGCGACGAAGCGGCCGTCCGCGCTGATACTGAGCTCCCAACTGTGATTATTGCCCTGCGCTCCGGCGCTGTTGACACTGACCCGGGTCGTCTCATGGGCAAGAAGCGCAGGCCAGGACGTAGACAGAAATATGGCAAGCGCCAAAAGACAGAAGACACCGATCGGCCGTTTCGTTGTGTCTCGCTCAGTCACCCAGCCACCCGGAGTGCGCCAAACCCGAGTCTTGGTGAAAAGAAGCATAAGCCGCGCCCCGACGCCTGGCTGCGTTGCTGAGGTTTGAAGAGTGGCGCCTGTTTGCCTGATTGGAAGCATCTGCGATTTTGACTCGTACATTTCCCCTACCCCCTTTCGACTAGCCTCCTGGAACTGATTTGCTCTCTATCACTGCTAACGAAACTCCACCGGGAACCGAACGCGGCGGGAGAAAAGCGCCCGCTGGATGTCCCGACCAAACCCCGTGTTCCCGGCTTCGTTGGACTCCCTTGGAGAGAGACGGATTGCCTTGGCTGTATCGAGTCTAGGGCTGGGCTACCAAAGAGTCGTCACCCAAACGGGTGAGTCGCTCGAAGAGTTTTGGGGCAACTGAAACAGCGGTTGCTTTCCGGGAGGTTGGCCAGCCTGCCGAGACAAAAGTGATCGCCAAGACGCGCCTGGTTCCCTTTTTGGCAATTCCGGATCTGAAGCTGAACACACCCATCCCGCTCTTCGTTTTGAATTGTGCCTGGACCTGCGCCCGACCCCCCGAGCTTGAAGGCCGGCTTCTGTCCGTCTAAACCAGATAGCGACGTCTCCTCCAGAAAAGCGCCAAAAAAGTGAGCAGTCCTGGACGCTAACGCTCGATTTGACAGAAGCGACACGGAAGAGAGTGGTCGCAGGCTCAATCACGGAGCCTTTCGCCAGTTCGGGGGCGTGGGTAAGACTAGCCGGGACGGAGGAACGGTGAGAGGACTTCCTCTGAAGCGATGTGCTGCCCAAAGGAAAGAAGGTCAGCTATGGAGAGACTCTTCCTGCAGCTGGTTTCTTGCAGCTCGGCGTCGCCCCGACTCCTTGGAAGGGATCGGGACGACTCCGCCTTTGAGCTCCTCGCGCGTCAGGTAAGTTCTCTTTTTTTAGCACGTCAGCCGAGGGTAAGGCAGGGTTCGAGACTGACCAGTAAACGAACAAGCTCGCTCTGTCGATTGGTGTCTGTCTTTTGAAAAATCCTGGCGACATGTGACTTCGCGGTGTTTCGCGTGATCGCGAAGAGTTCACATATTCTCTCCAGGCTCTCGCCTTCGCCAAGCAGCGTTGCTACCTTCGACTCCATAGCGGTGAGGCCGTAGAGCTGCTGGAGCAAATCCTCGTCCGTGACGCTCTGCCAGCCAGGATCAGAGACGAACAGGGCAACCCTCGCTGTGGGCGCATCGAGGATCGCCACCGAGGAGCGCAGCGGAAATACGCGCACAATATACGGCTTCTCGAACGAGTTTCGGGCAATCGCCATGACTCCGCCCGCCTGGCCGTCGCTCCGAACACCGCCAAATGCACTTTGGATCAACTCGTCCAACCGCCGCGAGTCGGTGGCGAATACAGCCGTCAGTTTGCCGTGAAGGGTGCACAGGCCGTCTTGCCGGTTCAACACCTCCTCGGCAGCGCGGTTCATTCCAGCCACGCGTCCGTCGCCGTGCAGAAGAATACAGCCCTGCGGCACGCGGTCCAGAGCGGCGACCAAACAGTCAAATTCGCTCTGCAATCCCGCCAGGCGTCGTCGAAGCTCAAGTGCGCGGCGCAGATGGGGCAACAGCCGCTCCAGGACCTTCATTTCCGCGGGACCGAAGGGCCCTGCTGAATGGGCCCGGAGGCTGCTTATCCAAGAGCTGACGCCCGCATTCAGCTCAATCGTGCCACCCACACAGTAAAACAGATTCAGCCGGCGGAGATAGTCGTTGTAGAATTCGGTCCGCTTGAGCGCGTCGTCGGGACAGGCCATCTGTCCCACGTAGACCAGTCCGGTCTTGAGAAATTGTGTCCCCCTTGTCACCCAAGGGTTGCGAGTTGAGTAATACTCGTTGTAATCCTTCTCGTATGAATGGTCTACGCCTACTGCAATCTCGACGCTCGATTGCCATCTCTGATGGTCATGAGCGACCAACGCGGTCGTTTCGCCTTTGATGACGCCGGTCAGCGCGGTCAGAAACAGGGGCCATTGAGCCTCGTGTTGGGCGGCGTCATAGATCGTCTCGATTACACCGAACAACCGCTCCTCTATCCCGACAGGCTTCTGCATCAATAACACTTCGGATCCGGGGTCCGACGCCTCTGGCGCCGCATTGGTCTCATGCGCGGCGTGCGGAGCCAGAGCCCCGTTCGGCGCCCGGTTTGTCGGCGTACCGGCCGCTATTGAGAAATGCGGGACGTAACCCCCTAAAGGCAGCTCGATCCGGAGGCGGTCGTCCTTTCCCTCAGTCTCATAGTATTTCTTGAGACGCGCGCGGAGTTTACGGACCTGAACGCGAACGATCGGATCGAGCCGGTTGTCGAAAAATGGCCCACGCCCAAACACGTCGATTCCGATCGAGTATTCCTTCAGCAGATCCTGTCGGCCTTCGAGAGTGCTCGTGACAACATGACGCAACAAACGCGACAGCGCTTTAGTCCGTCCGAAACTGCTGCTCCGTAGAACCCTTTCCAAATGCCCAAGAACATCCTCGACAGAAAACGAACCAGCAACGTGTGTCACCATCGGCGGCCCCCCCCAGGAGTGTTTCAGGTACTTTGTTCAAGTTTAGCGCCAAAAAAGGTTTACCGTAAATTTCCTCTTACTCCGTGCTTTAGAAACAAAGAGCAGCCTCACCGCCGCGGGCCGCGCACCAAATATTGATTCCGCTGAAAAACCCCACGCGAAATCCGGGCGCCTGGGGTGCAGTCCTGTCTTGGTTTTGATTCTGCCGAAAAAGCCCTCCCCCGGGGCGAGTATGGTCTTCCTCCTCGCCAGCCACCGAGAGCTGCGCGCGCATCAAAGCCGTCCTTAGGCGAACCGGCGGAGAGGCGTCGGAAGTTTATCGTCTTGGCGACGCGGAAGTTGACTTCAGCCGGGGTGAGTTGCGCCGTGCCGGGCGGGCCGGTGGAAACCACTCTCCCCGAGTCGGCGGTCGACCCCCGGTGGAGAAATCGTGGAGGTATGAGTCGCCCGTGTCCCAATATCCAAGATAGGAACAGCTGGCTGGGTCTGTGAGGCAGGCATCCGTGATGCTGATGGTCGGCGTCGGGCGCCTGCTGCTGTTGGCCTGCGCAAACGTGGCGAACGTTATGGCGCGCACGGTCGCACGGTCGAATGAGCTCACGATCCGCAGCCGCGTGATCCTCAATCAACGAGAGAGTCTGCCTCCACTGTCACTTCACTGGCGGCCTTTTCGATGAGCCTAGCCACAGCATCGGGTTGTGACACGTAGATCGCGTGGCTGCCCCGCACCTCGACGACAGAGGGACCCGCGCGCTTCGACATCAGGCGTTGAGCTGCCGGCGGGATCATCAGTAAACGAACGGCTTTCAGAACAAGCGATGCTGGACCTTACAAAGCGGTTCACCGGTGACAAGACGCGAAGCGGTTCTGACCGGTACGACAACGTGGACCGGTGTGACTTGAAGGCCACCAAGAGAAGCTTCAGGCCTACGCTGAACGCGTCGCGGGCACAATTTGGTCTAAAATCGGCCAAAACGCTCAAAAACAAAAAGGGCCGCAAACTGTTGCGGCCCTTCGGTTTGACTTGGTTGCGGGGGAGGGATTTGAACCCTCGACCTTTGGGTTATGAGGGCACCGCGCTAAAACCTATAAACCATTCATTTGCAATGAATATTCCCTTGCGGACCTCAAGGACGACGCCATTTTCTTACTTTCTTTCGTTCAGCAGTTGCTTGATCATCTGCTCCAGGGCTTCGACCCGGCCTCTGAGCGCCTCCGTCTCTTGAGCCTTGCTCTCAATCTGCTTCTCTTGGCTCTCGATCTGTCCGGCCTGGCGTCCGATGATTTTCGCCTGCGCGACGGTGTAAAGCGTCAGTTCCTCGATCTTTTCGAGCAACTTCATCTGAAACTCGCCCAGATTGACGCCCTTTTCCTTGATTTCGCTCGCATTGGGTATGTTCGGCAGATGCTTCTCGGTTTTCACATATTGCTCCAGTTCCGAAAGCGGCATCAGCCGGAAGTCGGGTTCGAACACGTAATCCGGGACCGGGACAGCCGGAGCGCCGTAAATGATGTTGCCCCTCACTCTCAGGTTTCCCACCACGTCCAGACGCTCGGTAGGAGCAATCGTTCCGATCCCGACGTTCCCCGTGTTCAGCACCACCATCCGCTCCGTGGCCAGATCGCGGTCGACAAACGAGAACCGGCCATTTTGACTGGTGTCAGAAGCGATGAAAGCAAACGCGCCATACTCCGGCGTGGTCCCCGCGACGAGGCCCCGGAACTGCACTTTCCCGAGGTAGTCGCCGGGCCATATGTCAACAGGATTGGTGTTCGAGCCCCGTGCTCGTTCAAACAGGAAGGCGGGGCTGTGGGTCGGGGTGGTAGCGTTATATCGCCTGAATTTGCCCAACGCCTGGCTTCCCTCGACGACCAACTGGCGGTCGGGGCTGGGCGTCCCTATACCTACAAAGGTCTCGAACACAACGTTGTTGAACCCTCTCACACCCCCCAGAACCAGGCTGTTCGACCTGGCGACATAGGAGCGGTAACCGATGGCGGTCGCGTAACTGACGGGACTCGTGCTCGGGCTCGATCCCGGATCCAAGTCGGAGTAGGCGCCTATAAAGGTATTGGCCCCCTCTTCGGTGTTATGGTTCCCCGCACTGAAACCGACTGCCGTGTTGTAGCCCCCGGTTGTTGTGCCGAGGCCGGCCGACCCACCGAAGAACGAGTTGGCGTGCGCGACGCTGGCGATCCCAGCCGCCGAACCAAAAAACGAGTTGTTTCCCCCAATCGCATTCGCTCGCCCCGCGTCCTTGCCAAAAAAAGAGTTGTCCCATCCAAACGTAGTGGCGAAGCCGGCTGACCGACCGAAAAAGGAGTTGTCCCCCCCGGTGGTGTTAAAAAAGCCAGCCTCGGCGCCAAAGAAGGAGTTGTCGGAAGCCGTCGTATTCTCGTAGCCGGCCGCGTGACCGAAGAAGGCATTGTCGATTCCCGTCATGTTGTGAAAACCGGCATCCCCCCCGAAGAAGGAGTTACCCGAACCCATCGTGTTGTGGATGCCCGTGAAAACACCGAAGAAGGAGTTCTTGGTACCTGAAGTATTATCGTGGCCCGCCAAGCCGCCGAAGAAGGAGTTACCGGCCCCCGATGTTATCAATGCTCCGGCTCCGGTGCCAAAGAAGTTGTTGTTGTTCGTTTCCGTCATCAGCGGCTGGCTCCCCATGAATCCGCCTATCGCGGGCAGCGGCCGGCCGTTAAGGAGGAATCCCTTCGTCGTTTCGATGTACCCGTCGACTGTCAACGTTGAGCTGGGCCTGGTCGTGTTGACCCCCAGCCGCCCTTCCGCATCCACCAGCCAGCGGGCCTTTCCCGTCGTCTGGTCGAAGAGGCCGAGCGAGCCGTCTCCGCTTTCGTGACTGCGCAAGAGGTACTCGCGTCCGCCCACCCGGGTGTCCTCGATTGCCAGGCTGGGATCCGTTCCTTTTAAATGCAGTTGAGCGGCGGGAACCGAGGTGCCGATTCCCACCCGCCCTTCCCGGTCGACATAAATCGCGTTTTGCGGGGCACCCCCTTCAATCACGAGCGGTTGTTTTTCAGCCGGGGCCTGTTCGGCCACAACCCTGCCACCCCGGGTTTCAAACCAGCCGGATTGCACCTCCGAGCGATCTGCCTGGCCGGTGTCCTCCCACCCGCCGGCCTGAACGATCAGCTCCCACTTGTAGACCCCGTCGGGTCGTGACCGGCCTTGTTGGTCGAGCAGACTGAATCGCGCCCAGATCCCGGCCGGGTACTCCTGTCTTAGATAAAACTGTTCCGGCCCGGCCACCGCCAGGACCAACCCCCGATCGGGAACCGCACTAGCCCACTCGACAACCGATTCTTGATAGATGGCCTCTGGTGTCGAAGCCGACCCTGGTGCCGGCTGACTGAAGAGAGACAGGGAAAGACTCAACCAAAGAGTGAGGATGGCAAAACAAGATTCAAACCCAAGGTTCACCTCCAGGGCACGAACGCCAGCGGAACGGCTGTACCGGACTGAATAGACCAGATGGAACGGCCGGGAACGGGGCGTTAACCGCTCGCCCCGCTTCTCCGGGCCGCAATGGTAGCGCACAAAAGGCGATAGGTGGGGAAATAAATACTGAAATGGGGGGCTGACTTTACGAACCGGAGGGCGTTCCCCGACCTGGCACCTTATACATAGGCAGAAGGCTGATCCTGTTGCGAAAATAAAGCCCCGTGCGCCTCGGCACAAGCGTGGGTTACGCGGCTTGTTTGTCTTGATTATCCGTGACTTGTACGGTGTATCCCAGATCCTCCAATCGTTTGATGTGGTAAC
>RPQK01000145.1 GCA_003819755.1 Acidobacteriota bacterium
AGTCCGGCAGCCGGGCTGGGAGCCCGGCGAAAACGATGGTTGCAGCTCGCCGGTTCAGGCCGACCCCGGGGGTCGGCTGCCGGACTCTGGAGAGTCCGGCCACGATAAAAGCCCCATTCACCGGGGCTGGTTGTACTGACTTCGGAAAAAGTAAATGGCATTGGGCGGGACGCCTGCACTCCCAGGGCGACGGCGCACACCAAGCCGGGTCGGTCCCGAGATGTGTATAAAGTGCAGTGCAGAAAGTGCACTTTAGGGGCCTGGCCACTTCCTCACGCCGGAGGCGTGAGAGGAGAGTAGCCGGGGGTGGAGCCGCACTCCTCGCACCCCTGCCGGGGTGCGTTCTTGCTTCTGCGTCGTTTTCCGGGGGTGTCGCCTGGAAAACGGCTTCACCGCCGGCTACTCTCCTCTCACGCCTCCGGCGTGCGGAAGTGGCCAGGCCCTAAACTGCAGGCATGGGCACCTTCTGCAGCCGCACTCCAAAATGATTGGGGCGAACAACGGCCGATTTCGGGCACACGCCCTGATGATTCGGCGGCCCTGCGCTATGATGAGTGTCATGGCACGCGGCCCCCTCTACCTGACGCTCACCCTGAACAACGCGATTGTGGAAGAACGGACCGAGAGTTTCTTCTCCTCCAAGAGTCAGACCGATCTTCTGCACCTCCTGACGGTCATTGACGCGGCCACTCGCTCTCAGCACCTGCGCTTAATGATTCTCATCATTAAGAATCCGAGCATCGGCTGGGCACAGATCGAAGAGATTCACGCGGAGCTGGATAGGTTCCACCAGGCGGGCAAACACTCCATTGCGTTTCTTCAGCAGGCCGATAACCGACTTTACTACCTGGCGTGTGGCGCCGAGGAGATCTACCTGCCGCCATCGGGGGGTGTCGACCTGGTCGGGTTGCGCGCGGAGATTCTCTTTTTCAAGAACGCGCTCGAATACCTGGGGATCGAACCGGAGCTGTTCAGTCTCGGCCAATTCAAATCGGCCGCGGAGATCTTCAATCGGGAACAGATGTCGGAGGCCAGCCGCGCCATGAGCACGTCGATTCTTGCTGATATCCAGGAGATGATAACGGCGAAGCTGGCGGCCGGACGGAAAGCGACGCCGGAGCGAGTCCAGGAGTGGATCGACTCCGGTCCTCATACCGCCCGCCAGGCGGTCGAGCGGGGGCTGGTCGACGGGCTGCTCTACGAGGATCAACTGGAAGAGCTGGCGACGAAGAAGCTGCCCCGCGGACACGCCTGCCCGGTTAAGAAGCTGGCTCCCCGGGACGGATGGTTCAAGCGGCTCTTTACCTTCAGGCGACCCCAAATTGCTTACCTCGTCGCGGAAGGCATGATCGTTGCCGGGGAATCCCGGCGATCCCGTGGCAGCCACCCGATTCTTGGCGCCGAGAGCTTCGTCGAGGCCCTGCGTGCTGCGCGCGACAATAAACGGGTCCGGGCGGTCGTGTTGCGGGTGAACAGTCCCGGAGGATCGGCGCTGGCCTCGGACCTGATCTGGCGGGCCGTGAAGCTTACCGGGGAAAAGAAACCGGTCATCGTCTCGTTCGGGAATGTAGCCGCGAGCGGGGGATATTACCTGGCGGTCGCGGGGCAAAGGATCATCAGTATGCCGGCCGCTTTGACCGGATCCATCGGGGTAATCGCCGGGAAGTTCAGTGTGCAGAAGCTCCTCGGCCGGCTCGGTATAACGGTCGACAGTGTCGAGACGGGGATACGGTCAGGCTACCAGTCGATTACCCGGCCGTTTTCCGAGGGCGAAGAACAAGTCATACGAGAGCAGATGCGCGAGTTCTACGAGGACCTCTTCCTGAGGAAAGTTGCGGAGGGCCGGAGCCGCAGTGTCGACCAGATCAGGGAAGTCGCGGAGGGGCGCGTCTGGACAGGCCGCCAAGCGCTAGGCCAGGGACTGGTTGATGAACCTGGCGGAGCACGCCGAGCCCTTGAGTTGGCACGCCAGGCGGCAAGATTGGAAGGCCGCAAAACCCGACTCGTTCGGCTCGCCCGCAAAAGGCGGTGGTTCGATCTCCTGCCCTTTCCGCTGTTTGGCACCTCGCCGCTCGACCAGCTTCAGGGCCCCTTGTTCCTAATGCCGGAGGACTGGGAGATTCGGTAGCGCGAAAAAGGACCTCAAGGACCCCAGCGACCTCAACGAAGTGGGGCTGTCCTTGAGGTCGCTGGGGTCTTTGAGGTCCTTTCTCCTCAGCTTTCTTCCTTCCGCTTGTAGACCAGCCGGATCTCACCGATCACCATTTCCTTGTCGACGGCCTTACACATGTCATAGAGAGTGAGGGCGGCGGCGGAGACGGCCGTGAGGGCTTCCATCTCAACTCCCGTGGCCGAGCGGCACACCACGTCAGCCTGGACTAAAAACGAAGATTCCTCGAGCTGAATATCCATGTTCACCCAGTCAAGCGGGAGATTGTGACACAGGGGGATGATTTGACTGGTGGCTTTGGCCGCCTGGACGCCTGCCAGGCGGGCGGCTTCAAAAGGGCTGCCCTTAGGTAAAGCCGCTTTCCGGACGAGGTCAATGGTCTGGAGGGACACGAACACTCTGCCTACTGCCCGCGCCTCGCGTCTCCCTGCCGTTTTCGCACTCACGTCCACCATTCGCGCATGGCCCGATTCGTCCAGATGAGTCAGTTTCATATCTTCTTCCTTTTCTGCAAACGCTCGGGTATGCTTGCGAGCTTGCCTCCTTGGGAAACGCTTAAGTTAAAGCGTACGGCGGGTAAAAACTATTCAAGGAGGAAACTTTCCACCATCGGTTTCCGTAATATTCACTGATTATGAGCATGACTCGCAAGAAGAAGGTTGTCCTTATAGTTACGCTTGTCGTGGCGCTGAGTGCCATCATCGGCTTCAGTGTGAACGCACGCCGCAAGGACCAGATCACGGTCCAGATGGAGAAGATTACCCTGCGGGATAAGCTGATCTCCAAGGTCTCCTCGACAGGTGAAATCAAGCCGAAGGAGTACGTCGAGCTGCAATCGGAGATTGCCGGCGTCATCACGGTAGTCTATGTCAAGGAAGGGGACGTGGTCCAGAAGGGGGATCTTCTTCTGCGTATCGACCCGACCCAGAATGAGACCGAAGCACGTGCGCAGAAATCGGCCCTTGACATCGCCCAGAGTGATGCCACTAACCAGCTGGCTCAGATAAGCCTCCAGGAAACGAATGTCAACCGGGACCGGTCGAATCTCCACGTGGCCGAGGCTGAGCTTCAGCGCGCCGAGAAATCGGCCGAGATCGCGGAGGCCTCCTTCAAGCGAAAACAGGAACTGTTCGAACAGAACCTTATTTCGCGCGACTTGTACGATGCCGCCAAGAATGAGCTGGTCACCGCGCAGACTCTCGTTGTCACTTCCAAGGCTAGGGTCGAACAGGCAAAGGCACAGCTGGCTGTGACCGAAGTCGTGCTCGAGCAGACGAAGAATACTTTCAAGAGCGCCGAGTTTCGAGTGACCCAGAACCGCGCCTATCTGGCGCGTACCGAAGACATGCTCAGCAAGACTGTTATCCGCTCTCCGCTGACCGGCGTCATTACCAAACTGAATGTAGAGAAGGGAGAACGAGCTGTTCCGGGCACTTTGAACAGTCCGATGGCGACCCTCATGGAGATTGCCGACCTCTCCGTCATTGAGGCGGAAGTCGAGGTCGATGAGACAGATATCGTCAACGTGAAAGTCGGCCAGGACGCCGAGGTCAAAGTCGACGCCTTACGGGACAAGATTCTAAAAGGCAAAGTCACCGAGGTGGGAAACTCGGCGATTTCTACGACAACGACATCACAGGAGGCCAAGGATTTCAAGGTGGTCGTCCAAGTGGATAACCCACCTCAGTCACTGCGGCCGGGCCTGAGTTGCGTGGCCGATATTACCACTGCTGTTCGCGCGAATGTGCTCGTTATCCCTATGCAGGCATTGACGATACGGGAATTTGAGGTGGATAAGAGCGGTAAATTGATCAAGCCGGCGCCCGAGAAGAAGGACAAGGGTAAGGTCGTCAAGGCTGCGGAGAAGAAGCCGACGGACACCACCAAGAAGGCCGAGAAGAAGGAGTTCCAGGGTGTATTTATAGTCAAGAACGACAAAGCCGAGTTCGTCGAAGTCAAGACGGGCGTCAGCGGCGACACCGACATCGAAGTGCTGTCCGGCCTCAAACCGGGCACCGAGATTGTCACCGGAACTTTCAAGACTCTCAGGACCCTGAAGGACGGGGACTCAGTTAAAAAGGAAAACGGGAAGAAAGGTTAATAGGATGTCAGAACCACTTATACGCACCGTTGATCTCTGGAAGACCTACGACATGGGCGCGGAGAAGGTGCATGCCCTCCAGGGTGTCAGCTTTGATATTCTGCGCAGTGAGTACGTCGCGATCATAGGGCCGTCGGGCTCAGGCAAGTCCACCTTGATGAATTTGATCGGATGCCTCGACACTCCGTCACAGGGGGAGTACATCCTGAACGGGCGGATGGTCAGCCAGATGCAGGACGACGAGCTCGCTCGTATCCGTAACCAGGAAATCGGGTTTGTCTTTCAGACCTTCAACCTGCTCGCTCGCGCCTCGGCCCTCCACAACGTGGAGTTGCCATTGATCTATGCCGGCGTACCGGCAGGCGAGCGGAAGCACCGGGCAAGAGCGGCTTTGGAGGCCGTGGAACTGGGCAACCGTATGCATCACCGGCCGAACGAGCTGTCGGGCGGCCAGCGCCAACGTGTTGCGGTCGCGCGAGCCTTGGTGAATACTCCCTCGATCATCCTGGCTGACGAACCGACCGGTAACCTCGACACCAGAACCGGCAACGAGATCATGCAGCTGTTCGAGAAGCTTCACCATGACGGCAATACGATCATTCTGGTGACGCACGAAGCGGATATCGCGGCGCATGCTCATCGCACTATCGCGTTGCGCGACGGCAAGATCGAGCGCGACCACATCAACAGGGAAGACGACGCGCACCGGGCTGCGGGTGTCGCTTGATCGACAGCCTCGCCCGGATCAGCGGACATCCTGAGTCTGTGGCGCGGCTTATTTCGGAAATGGACAAGGCCCGGGTCAACCGGGCCTTGCTTTTCCCCGAAAACCTCCAAATTCCCATCCAACACCTGGCCGAGGTGCAAAAGCTTCATTCCGGCCGTTTTGCGATCGTCGGCGCTGTCGACCCCTTGTCTCCTGATGCGGTTGAGGTGGCCGAGGAAACCCGCCTTCGCTGGGCGGTGGCCGGGATTAGTCTCTCTCCTTCCGAAGCGGGCCGTCGCTGGCTCAATGCCTTCGAGGTGATGCCTTTGTGGGAGAGGCTTGAACAACTCGGGGTAGCAGTCAGCCTGCATATCGCGTCCCAGGACTACAACCAGTTCTCGGATGTGGTTACGACGTTTCCCGCGTTGCGAATTGTTTTGGAGGATCTGGGATCAGGACCGGAGACGATGCTTTCCCAGTACGTCCCGATTCTCTTGGAATACGCCCGCTATCCGCAGGTTCACGTAAGCCTGTCCGGCCTTTTTCGCGTTTCATCGCTTCCCTATCCCTACCCGGACCTCTGGCCGGTTGTCGAAAGTGTGTACCGCACTTTTGGCGGCAGGCGGCTGGTGTGGGGTTCAGGGTACCCCGAGGTGCTCGCCGCCTCCGGTTATGAGAACGCGGTCGAACTACTAGCCCGGTTCCCTTTCCTTGACACTGCCGACCGGGAGCTGATCGGTCACGGCAATGCCGCCCGCCTTTGGTTCGATTGAGTCGAAACGGCTCTCGGGTTCGTCCGTTTTTGGCTTTTAGTTAGTGGCGCTCACTCTGCTATGATGAGACGAGTGGAATGATTGAAACCTCGGGCGCTCGAGCGCGTCCTGATTTGGAGAGTTTGCTGCGAGAAGGTGATTTGCCGATGTTGAACGAGCAGTTGAAGGGATACAGAAAGAAGGTGGAGGCCGCGATCAATCGCGCTCTGACCGATTCCCCGGAGATCAACGCCGCCATTCAGAAGATCCGCGACGAAGGTTACGATGTTTTCCTTATCGTGGAAGCGACGATCGGATTTAACCGTAAAGAGGAAGGTGTTGCCAAGACCAAGTCGACGCAGCTTGACCTGACCGGCCAGGACGAGAAGTTCCTCAGAGCCCTCAAAATCAGTCCTGAATAGCCCGCCCGGGCTTTCCCTACCTGATATCCAGACAGAAGCCCATTGGCGGATGGACCGTGCCGATCTCGTGAGCTGTTATGCCGCGCTGCTCCAACGCCTTTCGAAGGGCGGCCGCGCTCGCCGGCGGAAGGGAAACCAGCAACCCTCCGGAAGTCTGGGGATCGAGAAGGACTCTCTGCAACAGGGGAGGCGTTTGGTTCCAGCGGACCTGTTCTCCGATCATTCGCCGATTCGCCTCCTGGCCACCCGGGAATAGCCCGGCTTCAGCCAACGGCCAGACTCCTTCGATGAGGGGAACCTGGCGGGATTCAATCCGTATGGTCACCTGGCTGGCACTGGCCACTTCATAGGCATGTCCGAGCAGGCCATAGCCCGTTATGTCCGTTACCGCGTGGACCTCCAGGTCGCGCAGGGCTTCGCTGACCGGCCGGTTCAGAGCGAGCATCCAGCGGACTGAGGCGGCCGCTACCTGGGGAGGAGTCAGGTTGCGCTTGATGCCGGTCGAAATCACGCCGGTTCCAAGAGGCTTGGTCAAGATGAGAACGTCCCCGGGCTTCGCATCCCGATTCCTGTAAATCCGGTCCGGTGAGGCAGTCCCGGTGACCGCATAGCCAAATTTCAACTCCTGATCCTGCACCGAGTGACCGCCGATAATCGAGACTTCCGCCTCCCGCATTTTATCGGCGCCGCCTTTGAGGAGTTGATGAAGGACATCAGGACCAAGCTTTCCCTTCGGAAAGCCGAGAACGGCGAGGGAGAAAAGCGGGGTGGCCCCCATGGCATAAATGTCGCTCAGGGCATTGGCGGCCGCGATCTGTCCAAACACGAACGGGTCGTCGACGATCGGAGTGAAGAAATCGACCGTCTGAACCAGGGCGGTCCGGTCGTCGAGCAGGTAGACTCCGGCGTCGTCGGCCGTTTCATAGCCGACCAGGACGTTCGGATGGCGAAACGTCTCAATTCCCGATAGAGCCTGAAGCAGCACCTCCGGTGCCAGCTTGGACGCTCAACCGGCGGAGGAGACCATCTCAGTCAGGCGACAAGCCCTCTCCTGTTCACTCATCGTGCACATTATCGCATGGAGGGACAGAAGGGACACAAGGGACTTTGGCCTCGATCCCGCTCCCTTGTGTGTCCCTTTGTCGCCTCTGTCGCTTGTGTCGCTTGTGTCCCTGGTCAAGCCCCGGCCGCGCGCGGTCTGTATAATGCCCTCATGGAGAACCGGTACGATGTTATCGTGGTGGGCGGGGGCCACGCGGGCTACGAAGCAGCGGCGGCCGCGGCCCGCATGGGCGCCCGGACGGCTCTCCTGACTCTCAACCGGGCAATGATTGCCCAGATGTCGTGCAATCCGTCGATCGGCGGAATCGCCAAGGGCCACCTGGTGCGGGAGATCGACGCTCTGGGCGGCCTGATGGGAGAGGTGGCGGATCGGACCGGCATTCAGTTCCGGCTCTTAAACCGCAGCCGTGGTCCAGCGGTAAGGGCGCCGCGGGTCCAGAGCGACAAAAAGAGGTATCGGAGCACAGTCCAGCAGTACCTGGGCGGGATCGAAGACCTGGAAATCCTCGAAGGCGAGGCGGCTCGGCTGCTTTGGCGCGGGGAAAGCCTGGAAGGGGTTGAAACGGCAAGCGGGAGCAGCTTGGCCTGCCAAGCGCTGGTCTTGACGACCGGCACCTTCTTGAACGGCCTTTGCCACGTCGGCGAGCACAAGTTCCACGCCGGGAGGTCGGGGGAGCGGGCTTCGGTGCAGATGGCCGAGTGCATCCGGCAACTAGGGTTTGCGGTGGGGCGGCTCAAGACGGGGACTCCCGCCCGGCTTGACCGGGACAGTATCGACTTTGACCGTTTCTGTCCGCAGGGTGGGGACGACGAACCGATCTTCTTCTCGTTTCGCACTCGCGGGCTGACCTTGCCCCAGGTTCCCTGCTGGATCGGAGCAACGAATCCCGAGGTGCATGGCCTGATTCGAGAGAACCTGCATCGGAGTCCTCTCTACGGCGGCGAGATTGTCGGAATCGGCCCGCGCTACTGCCCCTCGATAGAAGACAAGGTCGTGAAGTTCCCCGAGCGGCCGTCCCACCAGATTTTTCTGGAGCCGGAAGGGCTCGATACCAACGTGATCTATGTGAACGGCCTGTCGACGAGCCTGCCGCTGGATGTCCAGCGCGGCATCCTCGCGCGGATTCCCGGGCTGGATAAGGCGGCAATGCTGCGGCCGGGTTACGCCGTCGAGTACGACTTCGTCGATCCCTGCCAGCTCTACCCGACACTGGAAACGAAGCGTCTGGGCGGGCTTTTCCTGGCGGGGCAGATAAACGGGACGACCGGGTACGAAGAGGCGGCTGCCCAGGGACTGGTGGCGGGCATCAATGCGGCACTCAAGGCCGACGGACGCAGCGCCTTCACACTAAGCCGTGCCGAAAGCTATATCGGCATCCTGGTTGATGATCTCGTGACGCGCGGGGTCGATGAGCCGTATCGGATGTTCACGTCGCGCGCCGAATACCGCCTGCTGCTGCGGATCGACAATGCGGACCGCCGCCTGATGCCTTACGGGCGCAAACTTGGCCTCGTGCCCGGCGGGGTGTATGCCGAATTCGAGAGGAAATGGCAGCGGATTGACCGCACCCTTGACCTGCTGCGTCGCTCTCACCTGAGCCAGGCGATGGTCCAGGGAGGGCGGGTGAAAGCGCCCCCCGCGGTCCAGCTCGGGGACTGCCTGGAACAGGTCGTTCGAATGCCGGAGTCGAGCCTCGAAGACCTGGCTCCTTTCCTGGCGGACCACGGGCTGGAACTGAGCCCCGAGGAGCGCACCGTGGTGGAGACGCAGATCAAGTACGACGGGTACATTGCCCAGCAGATGAGAGAGGTCGAACGGGTGAAGGCTTCGGAGGGCCGACGCTTGCCGCCGGACCTCGACTACCGGACGATTCCCGGCCTTTCACACGAGGTGGCGGGGCGACTCCTGCGGGCCCGGCCGGCGAACCTGGGCCAGGCGGCCAGGATACCCGGAATAACTCCCGCCGCCCTTTCCATCTTGCAGGTCTTCGTCGGGTCGGGATCCGGAAAGGAAGAGGAGGCGGGGTGACAGGAGGGGAGGGAAGCGCCCTCCTCCAACTGGAGGAGGCGTTCGGGTTGGAGCTGACGGCGGACCAGAAGCACCGGGTGCGGGTTTACATCGAACAACTGCGCCGCTGGAACCGGCACATCAACCTGACCTCCATCGACCGGGTGGAGGAACATCTTCGTCTGAATTTTTTCGAAGCCTTCTGGGCGGTCCGGGAGTTCCTCGGGGAGAGGGTGGGCCTGGCCGACGTGGGCACAGGGGCAGGTTTTCCCGGCCTGGCTATGAAGATCTTCCGGCCGGGGCTAGCCGTAACACTCATCGAGCCGAATTACAAGAAGGCCGTGTTCCTCAAGGAAACGGCGCGGACCCTCGCGCTGACGGTCGAGGTTTTTGTCGGGAAGGGGGAGGAATTCTCCGGCTGGGACCAGGTCGAGCTGGCCGTTTTCCGCGCGCTTCGCCCTCCGGCCGCCCTGCTGCGCGTATTGCGATCCCGCGGAATACCGCTTTTGCTTTTTGAAGGGCAGGAGGGCTTGGCGGACGCCGGGTTCCGGCTATCCCGCGAGGCCCGGGTTCCGCTTTCCGAGCACCGGTACGTACGGCTGCTCGAATCAGTGCCGGCGTCCTCCGATGAATGCGGACAAAAGCAGGGGTAAAGGATCAGAGGGGCAGAGGGGCAAAGGGGCAAAGGGGCAGAGGGGCAAAGGGGCAGAGGGGCAGAGGGAAGGACCGGGAATGCGGGTCTCTTGGCTTTCCGCTTGCCCCCTTTGCCCCTTTACCCCTTTGCCCCTTTGCCCCTTTGATCCTTTGATCCTTTGCCCCTTTGCCCCCGGCCCTAAAGTTCCACGTGAAACCTGCCCGGGATGACGTTTCACGTGAAACCTCTTCCCGCCGTGTGGTATTCTCTTGCCCCATGCCCCGCGTCATTGCAATTGCGAATCAGAAGGGCGGCGTCGGCAAGACGACCACCGCCATCAACCTGTCGGCCGCTCTGGCCAGTGCGGAACTCCGAATTCTGCTGGTCGATCTTGACCCGCAGGGCAACAGCACTTCGGGCCTGGGCGCCGACAAAAACGCCTTGTCATGCTCCGTTTACGAGGTGCTGACCGGCGCCGTCCCGCCGGATCAGGCCGTGCTTTTGACGGAGCTTGACGGCCTGGCGCTTCTGCCGGCCAACGGCAACCTGATCGGCGCCACGCTGGAGCTCGTCGATCTGCCGGAGCGCGAGACTCTTCTTCGCCGCGCGCTCCACTCGCTGGGCGACAGCTACGACTACGTCCTCATCGACTGCCCGCCCTCGCTCGGCCTTCTGACCGTCAACGCCCTGGTCGCCGCCGACTCGATCCTGATCCCGGTGCAATGCGAGTACTTCGCCCTCGAGGGGCTCTCGGACCTCTTCGGCACGCTCGCGCGCGTGCGCGACGCTTTCAACCCGCGGCTGGAAGTCGAGGGGGTCCTGATCACCATGTACGACGACCGGCTTAATCTCTCGGGCCAAATCCGCGACAATGTCCGGAGCCACCTCGGGCCCCAGCTTCTCGACACCGTCATCCCACGCAACGTGCGCCTGGCCGAGTGTCCGAGCTTCGGCAAACCGATCATCCTCTATGACTCCCGCTGCCGGGGCGCCGACAGTTACGTCCAGCTGGCCAATGAAATCCTGGCCAAACACCCCGGCCGCTCGCGTCGGAATTCCCGTTCGGAGTTGAATTAATGAAACGACAGGCCCTCGGCAAAGGCTTGGACGCCCTGCTCCCCAAGGCGCGCCCTACCCCCTCGGCGCTTCTCGAGCTCGAGCTCGACCAGATCCGCCGTAACCCTTACCAACCCCGGGTGCAGTTCGAGGCTGACAAGCTGCAGGAACTGGCCGCTTCCATCCGGGAAAACGGCGTGCTCCAGCCCGTGATTGTCCGACGGGTCGAGGACGGCTACGAGCTGGTCGCCGGCGAACGCCGCTGGCGCGCCTCTCAACTGGCCGGCCTGACCCGTATCCCGGCCATCGTCCAGGACGTCTCCGATGAGAAACTCCTCGAACGGGCGCTCGTCGAGAATATCCAACGCGACGATCTGAACGCGCTCGAGGAGGCCACCGCGTATCAGCTCCTGATCGATCAGTTCAAGCTGACGCAGGACGAGCTGTCCCGGCGCGTCGGCAAGAGCCGAACAGCGGTCACTAATACGCTGCGTCTGCTCAAACTCCCCCAGCCTATTCAGCAGGGGTTGCTGGCCGGTGAAATTACCATGGGCCACGCCCGGGCGCTCCTTCCCCTTTCTAAGCCGCAGCAACTTGCCCTGTGCCGGGACATCGTCAAGCGAGGCCTTTCCGTCCGCCAGGTGGAGCACCAGGCTCAGCGGCTTCTCAATCCTTCCCCGGCCAGGCCGGCTGCCCCCGACCCGAACGCCAGCGCCGCCGCCCGAAAGCTCGAGCAGCGCTGGAAGACGCGGGTGGATATTGTGCGTACCGGCGCCGCCGGGCGCATCGTTTTCCATTTTGCCTCGGATGACGAGTTGGAGAGACTGTACGGTGAGTTGATGGGGGAGTGAGGGTATTTCTAAGGGACACAAGAGACAGAAGGGACAGAAACGACAGAAAGAAACAACGTCCTTCTATCGTCCTTTCTGTCCCTTGTGTCCCTTGTGTCCCTTCTGTCCCTTCTGTCCCTTCTGTCCCTTCTGTCCCTTCTGTCCCTTGAAGTCGCTATTTCCCCACGCAGA
>RPQK01000146.1 GCA_003819755.1 Acidobacteriota bacterium
CTAACCAAAAATGAGAGTTACTTCTCATCTCGGCCAAAAAGTAAATGACATTGGCGAGACGCCTGCGCTCCCAGGGGACGGCCCCCACTCTCGATTCTTATTTTAGCGCTTATGCCCCATTCGTGGCCTTCGTCCCGGGACTCCGATCTTGCATAGGCCGGCAAGCAGGTGATTGAGTTGACTGTCCGAGCGCGAGTCTGCTTCTCGCTCGTCTATTCGAGCCCTCTTTGGCTGCTTCCACTCATAAACCGTTCCCGACTCTCGCGTGTTCTGCGCTACAATCGCCCGCGATATTTGGCGCGAGCGGGGGCGTATTCACAAGTCGTTCGCGTTAAGGTGTCCTGCCCGGCCAGCCTTGTGACCGGCCTCTCCCCTCTGGAGGTGAGCCCATGCGTCTTCGGAATTGCCTGAACGTCCTCATTCTGTCTCTCAATCTCTCCATTCCGATCCTCGGCGAGGGGACTTCCGGCTCGCTTCAGGCACCAGAGGTGATCTACGCGGAAACGTCGGTCGACTGGCCCGTTTCGGCTCCAGATCGGGGACTGCTCCTCACGGTCTCGGGGCCCGGGAGGCTTTACCTCCAACGGGAGTACCCGGCGGGGAGCTGGGCCCCAGCACGCCGGCGGCTGGGAGGCTCCTGGCGAGGGTACGGCGTAAACCTGGGCGAGTTCCAGATGAAACTGCTCGAGAAGATCGAGGAACTGACCCTCTACACCCTCGAGCAGGCAAAAGTGATCGACCGGCAGGCCGGCCAGATCGCGAGCAAGAATCAAGAGGTGGAGGCGCTGAAGGCCCGCATGGAAGTGCTTGAGCAGGTGGTCAAGCAGCTGCTGACCGAAAGGAAATGAGCGGCCTGAAGGGAGTTCCAGCTCCGGAGCACATGGGTTGCGCCTGCGCCGGGGCCTGGCTGCGCGACGTCATCAGTCGTAGTGCTTGGCCTGAGGCCAGAGGAGGTTGATCGGCTTTCTGGGCTTGCGGACAACGAAGACGGACAGATCATTCTCGGAGGGTTGGACGTAACCGGTGTCGTCGTGGATAAAACCCGCCTGGGAGACCTCCTCGAAGGCCTCCGGAAGGTGGCCTGCCCCACGGCTGATGACGATTGCCACTTCCCCGGAGCCGCTGGGGCCCCATAGCCAGTAATTGTTGTGACCCGATGCCGCGTGGGGGAGCCCAAATCGCTTCCCCAGGAAGTCAATAGCGCCCGCCTGGTGGTAATCCATGCAGAAGATGCCGCATTTTGCACGGTCCTCCGGAGGCAGTGCCTGATAGACGCGGGCAATTTCTCCAACCAGGGTCTCCCAACCAAACATGGAAGCGTAGTACTGCGAAAGCCTGGCCACCCGGTGACGCTCTCCCCCCGCGTTAGGCTTCAGGCCGAGGGCCGCCGAATACCGGATATGGGCCTCCACGGGAAGTACAGGTAACGCGACCGGCAAAGTCACGAGTCCGCCGGCAACAATGAACGCGATCAGCCCGGCGCGGGCGGCCGTACGGGGAAGCCTCTTCTCAAACCAGACGGCGCCGAAGGCAAAGAGCATCGTGTAAGCGGGAGCCAGGTAGTATGTCTTCCCACCCGTCGCGACGAAGAGAACCAGGACGGCCAGGTAGCACCAGCCAAGCGCCTGGAACTCGCGAAAACCTCTTGAAAAAATCAGCGCCAACAGTCCGGCGAGCCAAACAGGAAAGGTGAAGGGATGCATCTGCAGAATCTGCTCTGAAGAATAGGCAAAGAAGGACAACTTGACCATCTTGAAGAGGCGGGCGTTCTCCATGAACTCCAGCGTCGGCCAACCGTTGGGTATCTGCCAGAGGACATAGGGCAGGAAGATCAGCCCAGCCAGCGCTCCCCCGAGCCAGAACCACCCGCTGAGCAACTGGCGACGCTGCCGGGTGAGGATCAGGCCCACAACAACACCGGCCCCGAGCAAGAGCACCGTGATCTTGTTCTGCAACCCGAGCCCCGTCACAACGCCAAAGGCCATCCAAAGCCGCGGATTTCCTCCGTCCAGTATGATCACGAGGATGTAAAACGCGGCCAGCCAGACGAGCACGTCGAATGGATTCATCGAGAACACGTGGCAGGTTCCGAGATAGACCGGCGCGGCCAGCACGCAAACCTGAGCGAGCAACTGACCGAATCTGCCTGCTCCCAGCCGCCGGGCAAGGAGCCCCGTCAGGAGGACCGCAATGCCGCCGACGAGAGCGGGCAGCAGCCGGATCGAGAACAGGGAGTCACCGAGCAGCCAACGGTCGATACGCAGAAGCAGGATCGCGAGTGGAGGATGATCCACGTAGCCCCAGTCAAGCCGGTTGCTGCAGGCGATACAGTAAAACTCGTCGCTGAAAAAGCCGAACCCTCTGCACGTCACCAGGTGAAGCGCCACTTTGATCATGGCGGGGATCACGAGCACCCATCGGTCAACTCCAGACAAGCGCACCCTGACTGTCGGCACGTGATCGGCTTTCCCGTTGCTCATTTCACCCGCCTGGCCGGAACGTCCTTCCCACGAACATGCAGACTCGCTTCATCCACCCGGCCGTTCTGGTTTAGCTTAAAGAGCAGACAGGAATCAAGCGATCGAATGAAGAACTGGGTGTTGGAGGCGGCGAAAAGCCTCGTGTGGTACGCATCGTGGGCTTCGAAATAAAGCTTGCCCTCTTCGACCGTGATGGTGAAAAGGTAGTCGGGCTCGATTCGGTACTGGCCGACGTAGCTCGTGTAGACGGCCGGATCTACTTCCACTTCCTTCTGCGTCTTGAAATCCGTCATCAGAGACTGCTTCATCTGCTCGGCCAGTAGAGGGAGGTCGTAGTAATGGTGTCCCTTGACCAGTTCTGCCTGCAGGTTCAACCTGACGGGCGGCTTTTCCCGGTGATAAAAGTAAACCCATACCTCTCCGTGCCGGAGATCGTAGATGTTCGAGTACTGAGTTGGATACTGCCCGCTTTGTACACACGACTTCAGAATGGATCTGACCGAGTCAAACGAAACGTCGCCGATCTTCGCAAGCCTTTCGGAGGCAGTGCCGTATCCGAAGCCCATCGCCTGGAATCTCTCATGACTCCGAACGACCGTCACCTTACCGTCCTTCCATCCAACAATCGCGGAGGCGCCGGTCTTATCCACCAGCATAGTACGGGATTTGAGGAAGGCCGTCTCGTTCCATTTTTCATAGACCTCGAGTGCTTCCTCGACCGTGGCTGTTTCTTCCAGAATCTTCTCGCTGACACTCCCCGCATAGTTGAGCTTAGTTGGATCTCGCTTCCAATCATCGGACGGATTGTCGGCCACCCAGTCAAAAAACAGCCCTTGGTCATTCATACCTCCTTGAGGAGGCCCGCCCGTAAAGCCGAAAAAGACCCGGCCGTACTTGCCCTTCTCAGGCGCCAGGAACCAGATCCTGGTCGCGGTCGTATTATCGTCCTCGTTATTCCCCACAAGGGTTGTCGCCCCGCGGGTCACTCTGAAAATGGTGCAGGCTGAAACGGTGTCGGTCAGGCACAAGACGGAGATTGCGATCAACAAGCCAAGAGGTTTCATCATAATCAGGCCACTCCCACCGCAGACAAACGGAAAAGCTCGCGAATTCGTTCCCGAATTACTCTCTCCTTGACAAGTTAGGAGAGAGTTCTGTATTGTTCTCCTAGCACGCTAAGGAGAGACGATCGATGGCTGAGCACGTACCGCTGCTTCCGGGGACTCTCGATCTTTTGATTCTGAAAGCTGTTTCACTTGGACCACAACACGGGTACGGGGTGCTGTTGCGTATCGGGCAGATATCAAGACAGGCGCTCGTCATCGAACAGGGCGCGCTCTACCCTGCACTTTACCGCCTGGAACACCAGGGGCTGATAGAGTCCGAATGGGGGATTTCCGACAACAACCGGCGCGCCAAGTTCTACCGGCTCACCGCCAAGGGACGGGAACGCCTCCAGACCGAAACGGCCGGCTGGCAGCGGCTCGTAGAAGCCATGGCGGCGGCACTGGGTGCAAGGTCCGAGGAGGTTTAATCATGCCCGCGCGTCTCCGTTCCTTCGCCAAGGCCCTGATCCACCGCGGCCGGATTGAGAACGAAATGGCCGAGGAATTGGAGTTCCATATTGCGACCCGCGCCGAGGACATTATGCGCAGCGGGGTTTCGCCTGCTGAAGCCCGGCGTCGAGCCCTCATCGAGTTTGGCGCTGTCGAGCGCCACAAAGAGGACGCGCGTGAAGCGCGCGGATTGAGACTGGTGAATGAACTGGGCGGCGACCTGCGCTACGGATGGCGCCAGCTGTTAAGGACGCCGTCCTTCTCGCTGCTGGCGGTTGCGGTGCTCGCGATCGGTATCGGGGCAAACACCGCCATTTTCAGCGCGATTGACGCGGTGATGCTCCGGTTCTTGCCCGTGCAGGCGCCCGAACAGCTCAGGCGCATCGAATGGGTGGCGCGGGAGGGTGAATTCGTCGGCTCGTATAACGGCAGCATGCGGCCGAACGCGCTCAAGCAGCTGGTGGCGTGGTCGGTGTCGTATCCGGTCTACCGGCATATCCGGGACAACAGTACGAGTTTCTCGGGCCTGATGACTTTCAGCGGCTTCACGCAGCTGAACCTTACCATCCGCGGTCACGCGACACTGGTCGCCGGAGAACTGGTTTCAGGCAATTATTTCAGCACGCTTGGCACACAGGCCGTCCTGGGAAGAACATTGATTCCCGAGGACGACCGTGAGACTTCGCTTGCCGTCGCCGCTGTGATCAGCCACCCGTACTGGCAGCGGAATTTTGGCTCAGATCCGGCGACTGTCGGCCAGCGGATCGCCATTAACGGCAAGCCGGCAGTCATTGTCGGAGTGCTTCCGAAGGGCTTTTGCGGCGTCAATCCCGCCTGGTGTCCCGATGTCATGCTTCCGCTTGCCGTGTACGAGATCCTTGGGCAAGGTGAAGGCGTCCTGCAGGAACCCGATCACTGGTATTTCGAAGTGATAGGTCGGCTGAAGCCCGGGATCAGCGACGAAAAGGCGCGCGCCGAGACGGAGTTGCTCATGCGGCAGGCCATACTCCAATATCGGCCGAAGGAAGCGGGGGATCTTCCCCGGGTCAATCTCTCGCCCGGCGGACAAGGGATTGATGAGCTGCGATCGGAGTACAGACAGCCCCTGAGGCTACTCATGTGTGCAGTCGGCGCTGTCCTGGCGATCGCCTGTGCGAACCTGGCAGGGCTCCTGCTGGTTCGCTCGGCGGCACGCCAGCGTGAAATCGGAATCCGGCTGGCGATGGGCGCCGGACGGTGGCGGATCATGCGGCAGCTCCTCACTGAAGGCTTGCTTCTGGCATTTCTCGGCGGCGCCGCCGGCACGCTCCTGGCGCAGTATGGCGGGAGTGCCGTGGTACGGATGCTCGCGGAGAAGAATCAGCCACCCGGCGTCGCTGTCGCTGCGAATCTCAAGATTTTCGGGTTTTCCCTTGCTCTCTGTCTTCTCACCGGACTGGCGCTCGGACTGGCGCCAGCCTGGCGAGCTGCGAGAGTCGAAGTAGTGACGCTGGTGAAATCAAGCGGCGCCGGTGCTGACCGCGCACCCCTTCGTGCGGGGAAGGTTCTCATCGCCGTGCAGGCGGCTCTGTCTTTGGTTCTCATTTCGGGATCGGCGCTGTTTATCGGAACATTGGTGAATCTTGAATCGGAGGCCATCGGATTCAAGCCCTACAATATCCTGCTCTTCCAGCTCGACCCGACGCTGAGCGGATACAAAGAAGGCCGGCTGCTCGATTTCCACGAACAGGTGCTGCGAAGCGTTAGCGAACTGCCTGGTGTGACAAGCGCTTCCATCTCGCGCTGGGGCCTGCTCGCCGGTTCCAGAACCACCGACAGCATACGTGTGCCGGGCGAGAAGCCGATCTCCACGGATACGCACTTCGTTGCCCCGCGCTTCTTTGAAACCATGGGCATTCCGCTGATCGCCGGCCGCGATGTGACGTGGAACGACCGGGAATCATCGAAACCGGTGACGCTTGTCAACGAAGCGCTTGCGAGGAAGTACTTCCACGGTCTTAGCCCCGTCGGGCGCATTCTGGAGCTGGAAGAGAAGAAAGTGGAGATCATTGGGGTGACAGGCAATACCAAGTTCGGCAGTCTCCGGGATGACATGCGCCCATCGGTCTTCATTCCCTTCCGGCAAAACCCCCAGCACTCGATGACATACGCGCTGAGATCGATGAGCAATCCAAAGGAGATGACGTTGGCGGTCCGCTCTGCGATCGAGGCCATCGATCGCAACGTGCCGATGTACGAGGTGAAGACGCAGATCGAGCAGATCGGGGAATTGGTCCGCCGCGAGCGACTATTGGCCGGCCTCGTTTCCGGCTTCAGCCTCATCGCTGTGGTGCTGGCCGGACTGGGCATCTATGGGACACTGGCCTATTTCGTGGCGCGCCGTACGCCTGAAATAGGCGTTCACATGGCCCTTGGAGCTCAGAAACGCACGGTCATAGCCCTCGTGATGCGAGAAACGGCCATGCCGGTCTTGATTGGACTAGCCTGCGGTGTGGCAGGCGCCCTGGCATCGGGCAGCATCGTCGAGAAGTTTTTGTTCGGGCTCACGCCTCAGAACCCATGGGCGCTGGGCACGGGGGCTGCTGTGCTCCTCGCTTGTTCCCTCTGCGCCTCCTTGGCTCCCGCATTTCGCGCCGCGGGAATCGCGCCCATGCAGGCACTCCGCCACGAATAATTGTGACACGCACCTAATTCGGCATCATGGGCGGATGGCAAGTCAACAATGCGATCAGCGTGATGAGCGGCTTGCCCTTTCTCAGTCACGGCTGACGACACTGCTCTGAACTTGCCTGGAAGCAACCAGACCGCAGACCAGGTCAAGCCGGTGACCAAGCTGGGCGGAGTCGGCAGCGGCGCCCCCTACTATGACCCAAGTGCCTTCACGGACGTGACTGCGCCCCGCTTTGGGAACACCGCGTACCAGCTCCTCCGTGGTCCGGGCCTCTTCAACTGGGACTTCGGGCTGTTCCGCGACTTTACCCTCACCGAAAATACGAAAGTGCGATTCCGAATGGAGTCGTTCAACTTCACGAATACACCCCATCTGGATGTCCGATGGCTTTGTCGGCGATGGGCCGGATTTCATGACCATTAACTCAACCATCAACCTGGGGCGCCTGCCTTATTGCCCGGAAGTCGAAAAAAGAGCCGAAGCTCGCTTGATCTTGCCAGATTAGCCGGGGTATATTGTGAATTAGAATTCACATAGTCTCTAACCCCGTTTATGAAAAAACTGCAAATAGAAAAATTGCAGTCGGAAGTCAGGCAAGAGCAGCTGGCTCGGGCCGCCCTGGCTCTGATCGCGGCCGACGGCCTGAAAAAGCTGAGTGTGGCGCGCGTGGCGCAGCGGGTCGGTTTGGTCCCTTCCGCCATCTACCGCCATTTCGCGGGCAAGAATGAGCTGCTCGACGCCGTGCTGGAAGTCATTCGTGAGCAGCTTCACGCGAATGTCGCCGCCGTCAGCGATCAGACCCGGGACCCGATGGAGCGCCTCGAACTGCTCTTGATGGCCCACGTCCGCCTCATTCGCGAAAACCAGGGGTTTCAGCGGGTGATATTCTCCGACGAATTGGACAACGGGCTTCCCGACCGTAAGGTTCGGGTGTACACCATGATCAGCGGATACCTGAAGCGGGTGGCTGGGATTGTCGCGGAGGGACAGCTGAGCGGAAGCATCCGCAAAGACATCGATCCCGATACCGTTTCGGTCATGTTCCTCGGACTGATTCAGCCTGCCGCCATTCTCTGGCACATGAGCGCGGGCAAGTTCGACATCACGAGACATGTAAACAAGGCGTGGCCGGTCTTCCGCGCCGCCATCACGGCACAGTGACTTATTTTTTTGCCTGAAAGTGAATTGCGATTCACTTCTATAAGCGCACACGAACATTCAGACATCATGATTTGACTGTGGAGGAGAGACCCGAATGAAACTAAGAGAAGCGAGGATTGTGATGATTCTAGGAGCGTTTATGGCCGTGCTCCTGACGACCCCCACGCTTGTTTTTGCCCACTGTGACGGACTGGACGGGCCTGTCATCAAAGCGGCTCGTAAAGCGCTTGAAACCGGAAACGTCAACCTTGTTCTCCCCTGGGTCCAGAAGGCGGACGAGGACCAAATCAAAGCGGCCTTTGACAAGACTTTGATGGTTCGGAAGCTGAATAGCCAGGCGCAGGAATTCGCGGATACTTATTTCTTTGAAACGTTGGTGCGCGTCCATCGCGCCGGAGAGGGTGCGCCGTATACGGGGTTGAAGCCGGCAGGGCGCGACCTCGGGCCAGCCATTCCGGCTGGTGACCGGGCGATCGAGACGCGATCGGCTGACCAGTTGCTGGAGCTTCTTAGCAGCGACCTGCGCCGAGGTCTCCTTACGCGCTTCCATCAGGCGGTCGAGAAAAGCAGCTATACGAAGGACGATGTGGAAGCCGGCCGCGCCTTCGTCAAGGCGTACGTTGAGTACATTCACTACGTGGAGCAGCTGCATGCGGCGGTCAGTGGGCCGGCGGGCGGACATGCGCACGAGGCGGAACCGGCGGCCGCGCACGAACATGATCACGAGTGAGGACGAGCCTTCCCGGGAGAACTCCGTGGTGCGTCGTGATAATCGGCCAACGCGCCAACGGCCCAGAAACAGCAACCCCGAACCCCGGGTGCCATTCTATTCCTCAGTGGTGCTAACTCTGAATGGGCTTGAAACGCGCTTGCCCATAGGTGCATCATCGCCCGCGGCGATAATCTGAGAAGACCTGTCTTACAAAGGAGGCAAGACATGAGGCGGCGCGCAGGCGCTTGGTTGGTTCTGGTATTCATTTTTCTTGGCGGGCTTGTCGAACGCTCCTATCCCTGCACCATTGTCATGGTGTCCAAGAACGGGCTGCACCTCGCCGGCAACAACGAGGACTGGCACGACCTGAACACCTGGATCTGGTTCTATCCTCCCGCGCCGGGGGAGTACGGACGCGTGTGTTGGGGCCACGGGTCTGGTTTCAGCGTGGCCCAGGGGGGGATGAACGACCAGGGTCTCTTCGTTGACGGAAACGGTCTTTCCGAGACGGGCTGGACAGAAGATCCCTCCAAGCCGACGTTTCACGGCCCCGTTCTGGATCATCTCCTGGCCCACTGCGCAACAGTTGAAGAAGCTTTGAAGTTCTTCGAGGAAAACAACGTCCCCCCACTCGCTCGGGGCAAAATCCCGATCGCCGATGCCGCCGGAAATTCGGCCGTAGTCGAGTGGGGCAGGGGAAAGGTGCAGTTGCTGCGAAGGACGGGTCACTATCAGATCAGCACGAACTTCGTGCAGTCCAATTTCGACAAACCGGAAGACTACCCCTGTCTGCGATACAAGGCGGTCGAGCAGATGGTGACGGCCAGCCCGAGCGTCTCTCTCGACCTGGTCCGGGCGACCTTGGCAATGACGCACGTCGAGATGATCAACCCGACCACGTATTCCACCATCTGTGACCTGGGTAGCCGCCGCGTCTACCTCTACAATTTCCACAATTTCGAGGATCCGTTCGTCATTGACCTGACCGAGAAGCTCGCGAAGGGGCGACAGGAGTACCCGATTCCTTCCCTGTTCAAGATCGAAACCGCAGCCGCCCGGGCATACAAGCAGCAGGCTAACCGGAGGTCAGGTTTCGATGTTTTCTACCAGATGATCGATCGGCAGGGTCTCGATTACTTCGTCAAGAGGTACTATGAGATCAAGGGCCAGTTGCGGACGGCCCACCCGATCGATATCAGCGAATCGGAAATGATTCGCCTGGGTAAAAGATTCCTGTCAGACGGCCGGATGGCGGAGGGGATCCGGGTACTGGAACTCAACGCTGCCGAGGACCCGAGATCCTGCCAGGCCCGAGCGGAGCTGGGAGAGGCCTACGAACGGGCCGGAAACAAGGAAAAAGCCGTCGCCGCTTACGAGGAGGCGGTCCGGCTCTCCCCGGATGATGCAGAACTAGCTCGAAAGCTCGAGTTCTTGAGGTCGCTGAAGAAGGAGTAACCAACCCCATTGATGTTCACCCAAGTCTTCCTGCCCCCGGGTGTACTTCTGGTGCCGAACCACCGCCGAAAACGCCGGTGCGGACATCAGGACTCGTTTTACAGCAGCGGCTGACCGTCACACATCAGATCCTCGATCTTCCAGGCGATGTAGAGCTTATGGCCTGAGCCCGGAACCAGGAACTCGAGTTTTACCTCCTTGTCTTTAGGCAGGACCACCGGCTCGCCGTCTATCTCGCGCGGAAAGACCAGCTTCGCCCCGGTCCCGTCCTCAGAAGGCGGATAGTAAGCTTTCAAAGAGACCCTGCCCAGGTGGTCGCTGATGAGGTAGGGCGCCTGCTCAGGGATTTCGCCTGTCGGACTTCCGGCGTTCTCCCTCAGAGTCTCCCGCGTCGCTTCCCTCAATCGGCGTCCGACTTCCATGAGCGTTCTGCGGTCATTGGACTGTAATTCAATAGAGACAACGATTTCCTTGCTCGTGTCAGCCCTAAGGAATGGCGATACACGATCGTCAAACAACCGCTGCTGCTCGGGTGAGAAATTGTCATACTTGCTTCGGGTTTGCCACATGCGGACGTATGCCTGACGTACGGGCAACGCCGAGTAGAGCCGGCAAGTATAGGTGTAATGGAGCTCCTTTTCGCCGTGGATGCCGGATCCCTTATCGCCGCCGTAACCGCGAGCAGCGTCGATAACGCCTCGAGGGCCTTCGTTGCCCTTCATGGCGGCTGCTTCCTGATCCAGAGCCGAGATTCTTGTCGACCCTAGGAAAATGGTCGTTTTTGACCAGGGAGAATCGGCAAGGATCTTCTTGGCCTCCTTGTCTTTCAGCCGGTGAAGCGGATCATTACAGGGACTTTCAGCGAGGATCAAGGCAAGGAACAGTATCGGAACGACGCCTGACACGAGCATTTGCATATGCGCCTCGCTTTCACCTTTCTTGATGCAAAGCGACCGCGCTTCTCTCATTTCGGGCTGTCACACGAGAACAATCTCGTAATAGACCAGAGGCGTGTTCCGGTAAATGACCCGGCCTACCTCCGAGCAGCCACACCGCGCGTAGAACGGACCGGCGCCGGCACCGGCATCATAAGCGTCCAGACGTATCGCCTCGGCTGGCCAAGCCTTCGCCACGCGCTTGGCTTCCTCGATGCACCATCGGCCGATTCCTTGACGTTGCCTGGCTGGTGTCACGGCCATCGAGAGAAGATACAGCGGCCTCCGGCAAGCCGCAAAATACCGCGTGTCTATCGCCCAAGGCTTCTTGGTTGCGAGGCACAGCGTGGCGACGATCTCGGCCCCTTCTCGCGCGACGAACACTCGTGAGGTGCGCATGGCGTGAAGCACGCCCTTCTCGGACGCCCTGGACGACCAGGGGCCGCGTCCGTGCTGGGCGGTCAGGTGGTCTGCCACCGCCGTATGCAGTGCAGCGAGCGGAGCTGCGTCATCGCAGGTCGCGGGTTGAAATTCGAAGCTCATGGGCACGAACCTCCCTCATTCTCTCCCTTTCCTTGGACTGGCTCTTCCCAACCTGACGAGTCGAGGCTTCCGAAGGATTCAGATGCGGAAAGGATGCCCGTTGAAGTGCTTTTCAATAATGGCTGAAAATTCACAGGAGGAGCCAGTTCCGGGTCGTGAATTCAAGACGTGGTATGGATACATCACATGAGCATCGTGAGCTGGTGTCAGACATGCACCTCCCACGCGTCGTCATCGTCGGCGGAGGTTTCGGCGGCCTCTACGCCGCGCGCGGGCTCGCACGGGCGCCGGTCACCGTCACGGTCGTTGACAAGCACAACTACCACCTCTTCCGGCCCATGCTCTACCAGGTCGCGACCGGTCTCCTCTCCTCGGACGAGGTCGCCGCACCGATCCGCTCGATC
>RPQK01000147.1 GCA_003819755.1 Acidobacteriota bacterium
TCCGCCCCTTCACCCCTTTGCCCCTTTGCCCCTTTGCCCCTTTCCCCTCCGCCCCTTTGCCCCTTTCCCCTCCGCCCCTTTGCCCCTTTGCCCCTCGGTAAGTTACACTGCGCTTTTTGGAAAGGACTGGGAGATGGGCGTAAAGCCGGACCACTGGATTATCGAAAAAGCTCGCCGAGAGCGGATGATCGAGCCTTTTGAAGAGAGCCTCGTCAGCAAGGCCTGCATCTCTTACGGAGTGTCATCCTACGGCTATGATCTGCGCGTTGACCGCCAATACCGCGTGTTTCGCGGGCAGCCGGGAGAGATCATCGATCCCAAAAGTATCTCGGGCGAGCTGTTTGAGGATTTCGAGGGGGATTCGTGCGTGGTCCCGTCGGGTTCTTTCGTCCTCGGCAAGTCGGTCGAGTACTTCAGAATTCCCCGTGATATCCTGACGATCTGCACCGGCAAATCGACCTATGCCCGTTGCGGCCTGCTGACCAACATCACTCCCTTCGAGCCGGAGTGGGAAGGCTACGTCACCATGGCTATTTTTAATACGGGCCCGGCGTCGGTGAGGGTCTACTCCGGCGAGGGGATTGCGCAGGTTATCTTCTTGTCGGCTGACGAGGTCTGCACTCGCTCGTATGGGGATCGTAAAGGCAAGTACCAGGCGCAGAAGGGAATAGTATCCGCGAAGGTCGAGGGGAAGGAGTGATGCCGACAGCTGACAACTGACGGCCTGACCGAAACTCCAGCTAACAGGACTATGAACGAAAAGTACGACTTCGAAGCGATCGAACAAAAGTGGCAACAACGGTGGGCGGAACGAGATCAGTTCCGGGCCGCCGAAAATCCGGCCAGGCCCAAATACTACGTCCTGGAGATGCTCCCTTATCCGTCCGGCGCCCTTCATATCGGGCACGTCCGGAACTACTCGCTGGGCGATTCGGTGGCCCGCCTCCGGCGAATGCAGGGCTTCAATGTGCTGCACCCGATCGGCTGGGACGCGTTTGGCCTGCCGGCCGAGAACGCGGCCATTAAGCGGGGAGTCCTGCCCGAGAAGTGGACGCTGGATAATATCGTGCGGATGCGGACCCAGTGCAAGCGGATGGGATGGTCCTACGACTGGGCGCGCGAGGTTGCCACTTGTCTGCCTGACTACTACCGGTGGAATCAGTGGTTCTTTATCCAGTTCTTCAAAAAGGGCCTCGCTTATAAGCGTAAGGGACTGGTCAACTGGTGCGAGAAATGCCAGACGGTCCTGGCGAATGAACAGGTCGTCAACGGCGCCTGCTGGCGGGATGGAAGTCAGGTTATTCAACAGGAACTGGAGCAGTGGTACTGGAGGATTACCAACTACGCGCAGGAGCTCCTGGACGACCTTTCCAAGTTGGAGAACTGGCCTGAGAAAGTCCTGACCATGCAGACCAACTGGATCGGACGATCCGAAGGCGCTCGCGTCAGTTTTCAGATTGCCGATTCGGACAGGTCTTTCGACATCTTCACGACCCGCGTCGATACCATTCATGGCGCCACGTTCGTCGTTCTCGCCCCGGAGCACGACCTCGTTAAGTCATGGGTAAACGACCCCCAATATGGCCCGGCTCTCACCGAATTCGTTGACCAAATGCGCCGGCAGGATCGCTTGCTGCGGACTTCCGAGGAGGCCGAGAAGAAAGGAGTGTTCACCGGGCAGTACGCGATCAACCCGTACACCCGGGAAAGAATCCCGATCTGGGTGGCCAATTTTGTGCTCATGGAATACGGAACCGGGGCGATCATGGCGGTTCCTGCTCACGATCAGCGTGATTTCGAGTTCGCCACCAGGTACAACATCCCTATCCGACAAGTCATACAGCCGTCGGACGGCTCAGCGGTCGACATTTCGAAGGGGGCCTTCGTCGAGTACGGCACGCTCATCAATAGTGACCGTTTCTCGGGTCTGACGTCCGAGGCGGCCTTGGAGAAGATGGTCGAGTACGCCCAGAGCCAGGGTTTCGGGGAGAAGACGGTCTCTTTTCGGCTGAAAGACTGGGGGATCAGCCGCCAGCGGTACTGGGGAACGCCGATTCCGATCATCTACTGCGACAAGTGCGGGACCGTCCCGGTTCCGGAGAAAGACCTGCCGGTGGTCTTGCCGAAAATCGACCGCATCCTGCTCGGCGGATCGCCGCTCGCGACCATCGCCGATTTCGTCGCCGTCACATGTCCGAACTGCGGAAAGCCCGCACGGCGCGAGACCGACACCATGGACACCTTCGTCGACAGCTCCTGGTACTTCTACAGGTACACCTCACCGCGTGTCGATTCCGCCCCTATCGACAACCAGGCGGTTCAGTACTGGTTCCCGGTCGACATCTATATCGGCGGTGTCGAGCACGCCATTCTGCACCTCATTTACATGCGCTTCTTCAGCAAGGCCATGCGAGATATCGGGCTGTGCGCGCTGGATGAACCGGTCGCGGCGCTCTTCACTCAAGGCATGGTGATTAAAGAAGGCGCGAAGATGAGCAAATCGCTCGGTAACGTGGTCGAGCCCGACGAAATCGTGCGGGAATACGGTGCCGATGCGCTGCGCCTCTTTATCCAGTTTGCCGCGCCGCCGGAAGGCGACCTGGACTGGAACGAGCAGGGGCTGGAGGGTTGCTTCAGGTTCCTGGCCCGCCTGTGGAGGCTGGCCTACCGCTGGATTCCAAGGCTGGAAGGGGTGGATCAGCAGGCCGATGCGACTGCGGATCGGCGGGAACGTGCGTTGCGACGTAAGATCCACCAGACGATTCCGAAGGTCGGCCACGACGTGGAGCGGCTGCACCAGAACACCGCTATTGCGGCGATCATGGAGCTGCTGAATGCCGCCTACGAAGCCGAGGACCAGGGTGGGGTCCGGCCGGCCGTGATGAGGGAAGCGCTCGAGACGATGACCTTGTTGCTTCATCCCTTTGCTCCTCACTTTGCCGAGGAAATGTGGGAGCTTCTGGGCCACCGGGAGACTCTCTGGAATACCACCTGGCCGCAGGATGATCCCGAACTGGCGCGGGAAGAAACGATCGAGATCGTGATCCAGATTAACGGAAAGCCCCGGTCAAGATTCCTCGCCCCGCCGGATGTGTCGAACGAGGAGACCGAAGCTCTAGCCCTGAAGGACGAGAAGGTTAAAGCGGCCCTGGAGGGCAAAAAACTGATCAAGGTGATTGTCATCCCGCGGCGGCTGGTGAATGTGGTGGTGGGGTGAACACGCTCATGCGAGCAATGGACGGACACGGACGGACACGGACGGGCACGGACGAACACGGACAGACTCTATTCGTCCGTATCCGACCGTGCCCGTCCGTGTCCGTCCGTGTTCGTCCATTGCTTGTCCTATTCATCCTGCTGTTTGGCCTGTCCGGCTGCGGCTATCGACATGCCGCCTCCACTCGCACCACCAAAGGACAATCGATCGCGGTCCAGCCGCTCACGAACCGAACGACGACGTTCGAGGTAGAGCAGATCCTGACGCGGGCGCTGGTTCGGAGTTTTGTCGAGAAGTCGGCCTACCGGGTTGTTCAAGATCCGTCGCGTGCCGATATTGTTCTTAAAGGCGAGATCCTGGCCGTCAATGCCACCCCCGTTATCTTTGGCCGTGAAACTTTCGGTACGGCGTTTCTGGTCACCGTCAACGCCAAGGTCGAACTGAGAGACGCCCGCAACGGCAAGCTGGTCTTCAAGAACGACAACTATCTTTTCCGGGAACAGTACGAGATCAATGCCGACGTCAAAAACTTCTTCTCCGAGCTGAACCCGGCGTTGGAGAGGATCGCCAACGATTTCGGGGCGAGCGTTGTTGCCGCCGTTCTCGAAGACTTCTGATTACGAATGAACATCGGAGAGTTTCAAAAAGCGTCATCAAACCCCGACCCTGTCTACCTGCTGATCGCCGGGCAGGCGTACTTCAGGCGGATCGTCTACGAACATTGCCGTAACCAGGTTCAGGAATCAGCTCGTGCTTTTGACTGGAGCGTTTTCGACTTGGAGCAGGAACCAGTCAATGAATTGGTGCAGGTGGCCCGCACCCTTCCCTGGATGAGCGCGCGACGGTGGGTTTACGCGAAAAACGTCGATCGGGCAGACTCCAAGCTCCTCCTACCGTACCTTCAGAAACCAAGTGAACGGACAGTTCTGGTGTTGGAGGTTGAGAAGCCTCCGGCCGGCTGGCCTCCGGTCACGCGGATCGAGCCGGCCGATCAGATCGACTTAATGCGATGGTTGAGCCGCAAAGTCTCTCATGAGGGGTATGAGGCCGAGCCGGGCGCGTTGGAAGCCCTGGTGGAGATCGTGGGCGAGGACCTGCAGCTGCTGGAGTCGGAGCTCGAGAAACAGCTGCTGCACTGCTACGAAGGCAAGCTGATTACCGTGGATTCGGTCCGTGATATGGCGCTGAACGGCCGCCAATACGGGATCTTTGCGTTGACCGATGCGATAGCCGAGGGGAAAGCCAAAGAAGCGCTGAAAATTCTGGCGAAGCTGTACGAGAACGGGATGGCGGCTCCGCTGGTGCTCGCCACCCTGTATTCGAATTTCCGGCGGCTCCTCGTCGCTCTCGAAATGCTGAACGGGCGCAGGCCCTTCGCCGAGGTGATTCGGGTGACCAATATCTGGAGCTACAAGGGTAGGGAACGGCACGTTCGACGCCTCCGGGAGGATGAGCTTCGGAAGATACTCCTGCAGCTCTACGCCTCGGATCGCGCCTGCAAAACTACGGGCACGGATGAGAAGGCGCATCTGGAGCGGGTCGTCGTTGACACCTGTCGGCGAACCTCTGTAAAATAACTAGCTTTCAGGACAAAGGAGAAAGTGCCCGTATGGCGAATACTAAGTCCGCCGAGAAGCGGATGCGGCAGAGTGAAAGACGGCGGATGATGAACCGTCAGGCTCGCAGTCAGATGCGGACGGAGATCAAGAAGTTCCGGAGCCTGGTAGAGGAGAAGAAATTCGACCAGGCGCGGAGTATGTTGCCGGGCGTCTACGGAATCATCGACCGGACCGTGAAAAAAGGCGTGATTCACCAAAACACGGCGGCCAGGTATAAATCGCGACTGACACTGCACCTGAACCAGTCCGCTTCGTAAAGGCATTTTTTTCTGTCTTTACAGAGCCGCAAGCGCAGCGTTTTTTTGCGGAGCGCGTCGGATGCGAAGTTGGCGGCAACGATTGCTCGTGTAAAGCTCGTATCCGACGCGCTCCGCAAAAAAACGCTGCGCTTGCGGCTCTGTAAAGCCAGGACCTTCCAACCCGCGACCCGCAACCCTTAAAGATGCCTCAAAAGAAGATCGTGTTGCCCGAAAGGGGCGCCGAAACTCTATTTGATCTCCAGGACGAGAACATCCATTTGCTGGAATCGCTTTTCCACGTGAAGATCAACGCTCGGGGCGGGGAACTCCTCGTGCAGGGCGAAGAGGAGAGCATAGCGGCCTTCGAGGCTTTGATCCAGGACTTTTCGACTCTCCTCGGGCAGGGGCACGAGTTCCAAAACGGGGAACTGAAGGACGCGTTCCAGCAGATTGCCGAAGGCGAGGCCAAGGGCCTCCACGATTTTCTTCCCCGGAAGCCCGTTCTGGTTACGGCGGTCCGCCAGGTAACGGCCCGCAGCATGAACCAGCTGCGATATGTCCAGGCCATGGAGAAGTTCGATATGGTCTTCGGTATTGGACCCGCCGGCACCGGGAAGACCTATCTGGCCATGGCCATGGCGGTCGCCTACCTGCTCAAGAAAGCAGTCAGCCGCATCATCCTGGCGCGCCCGGCCGTTGAAGCCGGCGAAAAGCTGGGCTTCCTGCCAGGCGATCTCCAGGAAAAGGTGAATCCTTACCTCCGCCCCCTGTACGACGCCCTCTTCCACATGGTCGAGGAGCAGAAGGTCGAAAAACTGATCGAGCGCGGGGTGATCGAGATTGCCCCTCTCGCCTTCATGCGCGGGCGGACGCTCAGCGACTCTTTCATCATCTTGGATGAGGCCCAGAACTGCACCTCGGAGCAGATGAAGATGTTCCTCACCCGAATGGGGCTCAACTCCAAGGTCGTCGTAACGGGGGACGTCACGCAGATCGACTTGCCGCGCGGGCAGATCTCGGGACTCGTGGAAGCCCGCGAGGTCCTCTCACCGGTGCCCGACATCAGTTTCTGCTACTTCAATGAGCGAGACGTCGTCCGCCACCGCCTTGTCAAGAAGATCATCCAGGCCTACGACACCCGCCGGGATTTCTGAACGGCGAAGTGATATCTTTGGGTGTCAGAATTGCTTGGACAGGTTCTGGGTTCTCGGTTCTGAGTTCCGGGTTTCACGGTGTTCGGGCAGATCAGCTCCAACCTTGAACCCCGAACCCCGAACCCCCAAACCGTGTCAGCGTGTACGTCCTGACTCAAGAGCTTCTATGAAAAAAGTTCGCATCATCGGTGTTCCGATGGACCTCGGCGGCAACCGTCGGGGTGTGGATATGGGACCTTCGGTCATCCGGGTGGCCGGGCTTCACGAGCGGCTGGGCGATCTCGGGATAGCGGTCGAAGACTCGGGGAACATCGAGGTCCGCATCGCCGAGGAGTTCGACTACGGACACGAGGACCGGATGTACCTGGAGGAAATCTCCCAGGCCTGCCGGCGGCTAGCCGACCGTGTGTGCCGGGCGCTCAGTGAGGACCGGCTGCCGCTCGTCCTAGGCGGTGACCATTCGATTGCCGCGGGAAGCGTCGCGGGAACGGCGTCATTCCATCGCGGCCGCGGTGAAAGGATAGGCCTGATCTGGATCGATGCCCACACCGATCTGAATACGCCGGAGAGCAGTCCGTCCGGAAACGTCCATGGCATGCCGCTCGCGGCCATTCTCGGCCTCGGTCCCCCGGAATTGCGCGACATTCATGGGTTCTCCCCGAAAGTGGACGCCGCCAACGCGGTAGTGATCGGAGCACGGAGTATCGATGCGGGCGAGAAGGAGAACATCCGCCGGAGCGGATTGCGCGTGGTTACGATGAAGGAGCTCGACATGCGCGGAATGCCGGCGGTGATGGAAGAAGCGATCGCGCGAGCTTCCAACGGCACGGCCGGCTTTCACTGCACGTTCGACTTGGACGTAGTTGATCCACGGTTTGCCCCGGGTGTCGGAACTCCGGTCATGGGTGGCATCACCTATCGGGAGAGCCACCTGGCCATGGAGATGGTCTCCGACAGCCAGCGACTCCTGTCGCTCGAGGTGGTGGAAGTGAACCCGGTTTTGGACGAAGAGAACAGCACCGGCCTCCTGGCCGTGGAGCTCATTTGCTCGGCCTTGGGAAAGAAGATTCTGTGACCGGCAACCTGTAACTGGACGGAGGGAAGGATCGTATGCGACACGTGGTGGTTCTTTGCGGCGGAAGGTCAGCCGAACACGAAGTGTCTCTCGTATCAGCGGCGTCGGTTATCCGAAACTTGAATCCCGACCGCTATCGAATCTCGGTGGCGGGAATCAAAAAGGACGGAACGACTTACAAGGCCCACGAACTGGCTGGACACCTCGCTCTGGAGAAGGCCGACAACGTTGATCATCTTCCCGGTCACAACTGGCTGGCTTCGCTCGCCGCTTTGTTTCCTCCTCCGGAGATCGTCTTCCCTGTCCTTCACGGCCCCTTCGGAGAGGACGGGACGGTTCAGGGCGCCTTGGAAATACTCGATCTGCCTTATGTCGGCGCGGGTGTCTGGGGATCGGCCGTCGGCATGAGCAAGATTCACTCGAAGAAGATCATGGCTGCCGGGGGGCTCCCCGTCCTCCCCTGGTTCTGGATTGATCGTGTCTGCTGGGAAAGACAGCGAGCGGAAATGCTGGCCGTTGCCGAATCCACAGCCGCCTATCCGCTGTTTGTGAAGCCTGCCAACCTTGGTTCTTCGATCGGGATCAATAAAAGCAGAAATCGGCCCGAGCTGAGCACCCACATCGAGGAGGCATTCCTCTACGACGATTTCGTGGTTATTGAGAAAGGCATAGAGGCGCGGGAGATCGAAGTTTCGGTCCTGGGGAACCTGGAACCCCAAGCCTCCCTGGCCGGCGAGATCATCCCATCCCGGGAGTTTTACACTTACGAGTCAAAATACGTCGATCAGACGAGTCGACTGCTGATCCCTGCGCCGCTTTCGCCGCCGCAAATGGAGGAAGTCCGAGAACTTGCACTGAAGGCCTACCGAAGTCTGCAGCTGGAAGGCATGGCGCGCGTCGATTTCCTCATGGACAAGCGGACTGACGAGTTCTGGATCAATGAGCCGAACACCATCCCCGGCTTCACCAGCATCAGCATGTACCCGAAGCTCTGGGAAGCCTCCGGCCTGAAATATCCCGACCTGCTGGACCGGCTGATTGAACTGGGCCTGGAGAGATTCGAGCGGCGCAAGCGCCTTTCGGTCGATCGGGTGTGAGGGGCAAAGGAACGAAGGGCTGATCCACGAACCAACACGAACGAACACGAACAAAGGCGCCCTTTGTTCGTGTTCGTTCGTGGATCAGCCTTCGCCTCTTCGTCCCCGTTTTCTAGGCGTGAAACGATTCGCCGCAGCCGCAGGTGCTCTTGGCGTTCGGGTTCTTGAATGTAAAACCGGCTCCCTGAACCGTCTCCACAAAATCGATCTCGGTTCCATTGAGATAGGCCAGGCTGTCTGCATCAACGTAGACTTTGAATCCATCTACCTGGACCACATGGTCACCCTCTCGCTCTTCGGTTTCCAGGTTCATCGCGTACTGGAATCCGGAGCAGCCCCCGCCGACCACAGCAATGCGCACTCCGCTGTAGCTTTCGGTCTGCTCGTTCATGACTTCCTTGACCTTCAGGCTGGCCTTCTCGGTAAGCGTTACCATTAGTCTTCTCCTGTCTCCTGTTTAATAAATCAATATATTTTACCCAGACGCCTGTGTTGACTGCAAGAGTAATCGGGGATGGAATATGACAGAAAACACAAGCGGCCGAAGAATCTTAGAGACCCCAGGGACGTGCTCTCCGGTCCCTGGGGGCCTTTGAGGTCTGGGGGTACAAGTCCTCCTTTTTTAGTCCGTGCCGTTGCTGCTCTTTGGCAGCGGTTCGGGCGCGGTTCTCGTCCTCAGTTGGTCAAGTATCTCCTTAAGCTTTCGCTGGGCCTCGCCGTAGCCGCTCCAGTCACCTTCCTTCAGCCGCTCCTGACTCAGATCGAACTGTCGGATCGCGTCCTGCAGAAGTGTCTGCAGCTCGGGGTTGAGGGACGTTTCCGGTGCGGGTGGCGGTGGGAGGAGCGGAGCACGGCGCTGCGGTCCGGCGGCGACTGCGGCGTCGAGTGCCTCTTTCAGGGTCTCGCCGATCACGACGCGGTTCTCATACACGATGATGACGCGGGTGAGCTCGGGAATCTCGCTCTTCTCTGCCTGAAGGTACATGGGTTCGACATACAGGACCGAACCTTCGATCGGGATGACGAGGAGATTGCCCCGGATAACGCGAGATCCCTTCTGGCTCCAAAGTGTGATCAGCTGGGAGACGGTCGGGTCCTGGTCGATTCGGGCTTCGATCTGCATGGGACCGTAGGTCAGTTGCTGTTTCGGAAACTGAAAAAGAAGCAACTTTCCATAATGCACGTCGTCGGATCGGGCGGCCATCCAGGCGATCATGTTGTTCTTGTTCTTGGGAGCGAACGGGGTCAGGAGGACGAATTCCTCCTTGTCCTCGCCGGGCAGACCCATGATGGTGTAGTAACTCTCCATTGCCTGCTCGGTGTCGCCGTATATTTCGTGCGGGATTTCCCAAAGGTCTTCCTTGTTGTAAAACACGCGTGGATCCCGCATGTGGTAGGTGCAATACATCTCCCTTTGAATGCCGAACATGTCCTCGGGATAACGGATGTGCGACCGCAGCCCGGGTCTCAGCTCGGACATCGGTTTGAACAGGGTCGGAAAGATGCGCTGGTAGGTCAGGATCAGTGGGTCGTCCGGGTCCGAAATGTAAAAGGAGACGTCTCCCAGATAGGCGTCGATCACAACTTTGACCGAATTGCGGATGTAGTTGAACTGGCGCTCAAACGGTTCGGCGTAGGGGTACCGCACGGAGGTCGTGTAGGCGTCCTGAATCCAGAAAAGCCGGCCTTGGTCGATAGCTATGTACGGGTCATTGTCGTAATCGAAGAACGGCGCGATCTTCCTCACTCGATCGCGAATCGACCGGTTGAGCAGCACCCGGCTGTCGGGGGCGAAATTCGACGTAAAGAGAATCTGGAAACTCCCGAGCTCCCAGGCAAAAAGCAGCTTTCTGGTAAACGATCCGATGTTCAGCCCGCGGTCGGCCGCATACGTGGTGAAAGCGTTCTGCGCGCCCTGCGGATAGTCAAACTCCTTCATCCTCGTCTTGACGAATATTGGATGGTCCGTCTTTTCTCCATAGTAGATTTCGGGCCTCGTGACTTGCAGGTCCACAGTGGATCGAGGGGGTATGTCCTTGATGAAGAAGTCGGGAAGTCCTTCTTCCGTGACTTCGTTGACAGGACTCGCACACAGCCCGTAACCGTGGGTGTACTGAAAAAACTGATTGATCCAGGTCTGGGCCTGTTCCGATACCTGGGCGAAGTTCAACTCCCGAACCGACAGCATGATCTGCCGGTAGTTGCCGTCAATCACATACCGATCGAGGTCTACGTCTTCAAACGAGTAGTAAGGGCGGATGGTCTGCAGTTGGCCGTATGCATCCTTGAGCGGGCGCCAATCCCAGAGTCGAATGTTGTGCACTGTTCCCTGATTGGCGGCCAGTGAGGCCGCATCAAGCCGGCCCACGGTCGTGAATTCCTTTACCTCTATCTTCTGGAGGTCGTAAGCGTCGAGGGTTGCCTTGAGGTGATAGCTGAGATAGGTCGACTCTTTCTCGAGCTCATTCGGCTCGACTCGGAAAGTCTGAACAATCGCAGGGTAGATGCCCGATGCTAGGTAGATGAGGATGTAGGCGCCGACGCCAGCGAGGGCGTGTTTGAGGGAGCCTATCAGCGGTGCGATGAAGAAGAGCACCGCGACGACGAGGACCAACCCGGTCAGGATCCAGTAAACAGGCAGCCAAGCATGGACATCTGTGTAGCCTGCCCCGAAGGTCACTCCATTGTCGCGGATCGAGAACAACAGATGATAGCGCTTCAGGTAGAGGCGGACCGCAATGATCAGAAACCCTATTCCGACCAGGATGGCCAGATGAATCCGGGCCGCGTAGCTTAGGTGAAGCTGTCGCGAATAGCCCAGGTGACCATGGAAAACGTAGCTGATGCCGGCGACCACCAGACTGAAGAACACCAGAGCCAGGGCGAAACCCGTCAGGAAGTCCCAGACCGGGAGATCGAAGAAGTAGAAGGAAAGGCTTTTCCCGAAAATCGGGTCCGCCGGCCCCCCCGGAACCTGATTGTTGAATTGCGCAAACATCAGCCACTGGGCTTGCACGAACAACCCGAGCAAAGCTGAAAGGACCAGGATTCCCGCCTTGAAGAGGTTGTTCTTCTTCTCGTCCATCGCCAGGACCAGATATTCCTGGCGGAACCAGATTTCCTGTTCATAGGTCCTCCTGGAGGCCAGCCAAAAATTGACCCACAGGAGCAGGATCGAAATCAGAAATCCGACCAGCCAGCTGATGGCCTTCAGCCAGATGACACTGCGGAAGATCCCGTAGTAGCCGACCGATTCGAACCAGAGTGCATCGACATAAAGGCTTATGCCGCCTCCGAGCAGAATCCAAACGGCAACGACGACGATACCGAGCAGGATGAGCTTGTAACGTTTCATGGGGTGGCTAGTATCTTTTTACCAATCGTGCGGCAAATGTCAAGGGAGGAAAAGCAGGGGCGAAGGGAAAAGGGGGGGAGGGGCGGAGGGGCGAAGGGAAAAGGGGCAAAGGGGCAAAGGGGCAAAGGGGCGGA
>RPQK01000148.1 GCA_003819755.1 Acidobacteriota bacterium
AGGAATTCTTCCGCTCCTCATCCTCGGCCCTGTTCAGGACTTTATGAGACTTTCCCCATGACCGGCTCAAAAACTGCCGCTCCTCACTAAAACTTAGCGCAGTTCCCTGTACCTGGTCACCTGCGGAGCGCTGCCGAAACGAAGCAGACACGCGACGCCCGGGATGCCCTCAACTCAAACTCTCCCCGCGTCGGTTTCCGTCATCCCGTCCATAATGAGCGGGTGGGACTTGTTTGTCCGGCGGTAATGACATCGCCAAGGTAATGAACCAAGATATGGTAATCTTGACGCATGCCTACATCGAAGATCACTGACAAGGGCCAAACCACCGTACCTCTCGAGATTCGCGAGAAGTTGCGCTGGAAGCGGCGTCAACGTCTAATTTGGGAACCGAAGAAGGACGGGAGTGCTGTGGTGCGCGCTGTCCCTGACGTAATGGACCTGGCTGGGTCCCTGAGATCCGACGTTCGTTTTCCGGGCGTCCGTGACGAGACGGCGGCGGCCACTTCCGCCTGGGTGTCTGAATCCAAAGGCGCCCGCTGATGAGCACACCACGCTATCACCTGGACTCCAATGTTCTGGTGCGGTTCTTCACAGGGGACCCTCCAGAGATGTTCTCTGCGGCAACGGCGCTGATCCAACGGGCTGGCACTGGCGAAGTCATCTTGGAGCTTTGCCCTCTGGTACTCGCCGAGACCGCCTTCACTCTGGAATCCTTCTACCGGCATCCCCGAAAAAGAGTCGCCACGACGCTCGCCGACTTCGTAAGGCGATCAGGAGTCCGTTTGGCTGAGAGAGAGCTAATGTTGGACGCCTTGGATCGCGTTCAGAGATCCGGTGTGCACCTCGTTGACGCATACCTTGCCGCCAGCGCGTCGCAAACGAAGATCCCCGTGGCCTCCTTCGACGCGGACCTCGATAGGTTCAAGGACATCGAACGTTTCGAACCTGCCGTTTGAGGAGATCGAAAGCGAGGTCCATTCTCTAATCCGCTACCCTTCACCATTCATCCGCTTGGCTGAGCCTTAGAAACGAAACAATGCTCCGGCGGAGAGCCTCGCCATGTGGACCGACTCGCCACCGGCCCGGATAAGCTGGTAGTCGCCCTGAATGGGGCGAATGCCGAAAATCGGAGAGAGCCAGAAATCCAGGCCGCCACCGAAGACGAACTCGAGGTTGTTGTCACCCGCGTTTCGAAAATTGAGCGCCGCCCCGCTTCTCGATAGACCGACCAGGGAGTGAGCGAAGAAATTGATTGTCTCCAGGCGTGCTCGAAATTCAGGGCCCACGGCAAAGGAGTAAAGAGAGTAGTCCACCAGCCCGTTGTTTACGGTGGTGTACACTCCCGAGAAGTCCGACTTGAGGGCGAGCCGATCGGTCAAAGCCGTGCTAAGTGCGGCACTCCAGCCAAGGAAGTTGGCATGCAGGTCTCCTCTCGAATAGGCAAGTCCACCGAAGACGATGCCCCTCTCGATCTCGTCTTCGCCGTACGTGGAGGAACTTGCCAGATAAGGCGGCGGTGTCGATGTCGGCTGTGGTCGAGGGGTAGCAGGTTCGGGGGTGCGTGCGACTCCGGTGGGGGTTTGAGGCGCAGCGGCTCGCGCCGGCTGCCCTTGTCGCAACTGTGGATTCGCTGCCTCCATCATCGCCATGATAACTCGTTCAGAGACACCGTTCTTCTTTAACTCTTCGGAGTAAGGAGGAGGTTTAAGTTCAGTATAAAAGTAGTCGAACCGCAAGGCATAGCGGTTACTGGTAAACATTTCGCGGTTAGAGACTTTCCCGGGATGGCAGCGCGGGTGGACCAAGACCAACGAGGCTGGTGTTTATTTCCCTCCGATATTAACGTTTTGTGAAACTTCCCCGGTACATAAAGCATATAAGCAGCAGTTTTCGGTTCACTGCTGACTGTTTCGGAAGTCTTCGACCCCTTGGACGGCTGCTCCGAGGCCTCGAGCGAGACACGGCCCTTTCCCGCAGCTATACGGAGAAGTCATGAGACAAAAGATCACTTTGCTCGTTGCTTTGTTTGTTGCCTCGGTCGCCCTCGTTTCGGGTCAGACCGGCAGGCTCGGCTCGGTTAAGGTCCCGTTCGATTTTACGGTCGGCGACACGGTCCTCCCCGCCGGGGACTACAGCGTGGACCGGGATAGTGCAACGTTGAGGATTTCCTCCAAGAAGGGACCGGGAGCCGTCATTCCCGTTGTCACTCGCCTGGCTCAGCTCCGCAAGGGCTCCGAGTCATTCGCCCTGGTTTTCGATAAGGCCGGCGAGCGGCGCTTCCTTTCTGAAGTCTGGATGTCGGGAGAAGACGGTTTCCTTGTTCGGCGCACCTCCGAGAAGCATTCCCACGAGGTCCTGCAGAAGGCCGAGTAATCCCCGCTCTGTCTCGTGACTCTGAATCGCCGCAAGCGCTGTGTCTTTCAGCGGGGCAGTTTGACTATCAACCGTCTGGGTGGCGGCCTCGCAGGCAGCGCGTCATTTGTTCATCGGAGCAGTCACCAAGATCCCTGATCGGAGTTCGGCAACACTCGCCTAACCCCGATCAGGGAGCGTTTCCCATCCCACTTATCGCCCGGAAGCATCCGCTTTGGAGTTTATTCTCAGGGATCAGTGCAACATTCTCCATGGTCTTTTGAGTCAGGCTGTCTTGAGTCGGGCTTGACTCGTCGCCAGACGAGCCGTTACCCTACGGGTCGCTTGGCGTTCCGGGAAACAAGGCCGTTTTCACTGCAGCTTGTAGCCCACGTAACCAGTTGCGGACTTACTGCCATATATCATGGCGGTGGTTGCTTGATCGATCCTCGGGGCCCTTGCCTGCGCGATGCGGTAATTCGGTCGAGAGGTAGCGATGGTTTCTGCTGGCGCGAGTTTCCAGGTTGGAGAATGGGCCGTCTATCCCCAACTTAACAAGATCGAGAGGGGCGAGGAAAGCCGGCGGCTTGAGCCGAAGGTCATGGACGTACTCTCGTATTTGGCGGAGCACGCCGGGGAGGTTCTGACCAGGGAAAAGCTGTTCGAGGCGGTCTGGACAGACACCTGTGTCGGGGACGAGGTGCTCACCTACTCGATCAAGCAGTTGCGGCGCGCTGTAGGCGACGACGCTCACCGTCCCCGCTATATCGAGACCATCCCGCGAAGAGGCTATCGTCTCGTAGCCGCAGTCAGTTTCCCGGAGAATCGAGAGCGAGGTAGCGAGCTCAAACTCCCACCCGTTGGGGACGACGGCCAGGCGCATCAAGAAGAGGTTGGATCGCTTGATTCGAAGGGTTCAGAGATCGCAATAGAAGGCGGGCCGCAAGTGAGTCAGGCACCCGAGGAGTCCGGCAAACGCAAGCCTCGGACCAGAAGAATTGTCTGGTACACGGCGGCACTTCTCGCCGTGGCTTTTCTGGTCGCCGTGAGCTGGTGGCTCCTGACTTCGACGCGAGAATCGGCAACTGTTCTGTCGGCCATTCCCTTTACTACTTATCATGGGTACGAGGGCCGTCCCACCTTCTCTCCCGATGGAAACCAGGTCGCTTTTCAATGGAATGGTGAAAAAGAGGACAACGAGGACATCTACGTCAAGAGTGTGGGGTCTGAGAAGCCGCTGCGACTCACTTCTGATCCTGCGATTGACGCAGGACCTTCGTGGTCGCCCGATGGGAGTTACATTGCCTTCTTGAGGTTTGCGAACAGCCGTGTGGCTGTCTTCACGGTTCCGCCGGTAGGGGGAGTTGAACGCAAGGTCTATGAAACCAATTACGTCTGGAAAGCTGAGCTTTCGGGACGAAAACTTATATGCGCGCCCGACGGCAGGCGATTTGTCATCTCGGAAAGGGACTCCCCTTCCGATCCGAATGCATTGTTTTTGGTTTCGATGGATACCGGCGAAAGGCTGAGGTTGACGTCCCCGCCAGTTGGCTTCGAGGGCGATTCAGATCCTGTCTTTTCACCTGATGGGAAGATTCTTACATTTTCTCGGAAGCGTGCGGTTGATTCTGACGATCTTTTCATGATCGAGCTGGACGCCGATTTCAAGTCGGTGGGAGAAGCCCGGCCGTTGACTACCCGGATGCCGGTGAAATCCCGGAATTTCGTCGGCCACGCATGGGGGAACAACGAGAATGAGATCGTTGCCTCTCTCGCCTATGCCGCAAACAGATTTGATCTTTGGCGAATTCGCCTGGATGATCCTCAGGCCGCCACCCGGCTGGAGTTCATAGGAGAAGGCGGCACGTTCCCCGTTATTTCGCGTTCTGCGGGCCGTATTGTCTATGAAAAGGGATTAAGCACGGTCAGCATTTGGTCTTTGGAGGACAGTCGAGAGTCGAAAAGAGGACCGGTCCAAACGAGACTGCTGAGTTCAACGCAATGGGACAATCAGTGCCAGGTGTCTCCGAGTGGGGAAAAGATCGCCTTCCGATCAGCCAGGTCCGGCTTTTCCGAGGTGTGCAGCTCGAACAGTAATGGGTCCGGATTCCTGTGGTTGACGCGATACAACGGCCCGAGTTGTGGCTCTCCCGCATGGTCGCCGGACAGTCGCTTGATCGCCTACGACGCGCGGCCGGAGGGCCACAGCGACATCTATGTGGTGTCCGCCGAGGGGGGGCCAGCTCGACGTATCACGGATGATACCGGGGAAGACATCATGCCCACCTGGTCCCGGGACGGGCGGTGGATATATGTCACGTCCAATCGGACGGGATCATGGCAGGTATGGAAAACGCCGGCCGAAGGCGGGGAGCCTGTCCAAGTGACCCGAAACGGCGGATTCTACGGACTCGAGTCCCTCGATGGAAAAACGTTGTTCTATGGGAAACGACTCAACGAGTTGGGAATTTACCGGATGCCTGTCGAAGGTGGCGAGGAAGCCGTCTTCCTGGCCGATGCACTTGCGACCGGCTTCGCCCAAACGGCAACAGGGTATTACTTTTGGACCCCTGATCGCGCCTTAACATTTCTCGACTCGTCATCAGCTACTCGGCGAATCGTCGCGTTTGTCGACAGGCCTCCGGCGCCCTTTCTCTCGGTCTTCCCCGACGGCCGGCACATCGTCTATTCCTTGGTTGATCAAAGCTCGTCTGATCTCTATCTGGTAAACAACTTCCGCTGATTCTTGCACAGCCGTTGATTGTCGGAACCGCTTACCTTAAGACATTTCGCGAGGACGATGTCGTACTACCGAAGAACGGACCATTATGGAGTGCGCGGCGAGCGCGCTCGCGCCGAGATGCGAGCATCTCCTTGGTGATTGCGCGCCCGAGCGCGAAACAACAGGCTACTATCAGCGCGCCGACAACGATGTTCGTCAAGTTGTGCCAGTAAGTTTGAGGATCGCTCACGTCTATCACAGCTGCCTCCCGGTCAAACGTCAGATCGGTCTATCCGATTGACACGGCTCTTTTAGCCGATTCCGGTCTCGGCAGTCCTGAGGGATCGGGGAGGAGTGGATGAGGCAATAAGGAGGAACTCAAAACGAAGTATCCCGACAAGCCAACGTTTCAGCTTTTCATCATGCGAAAATGCAGGTCGCATGCCGGTACCGCTCCCAAACTCACCCGCGGCCTCGACTTGGTTGTCTTGCACGGTTGTTTATACCCCGGTGTTCCGCACTTGTCCACAAGTCGGGTCTCGGCGTTCCCGGACAGCATGTGCCGGTCACACCGGGTCCCAAGCGAAGACAGCGCTTATCGACTTCTCATGATTGCGGTTCCGTTTTCACGTGGCGAAAGACACAACGAAGCGATGCTCAAGCTTGACACTCGGTTCCTCCTGCCCCGAGAATGTGGCAGGTGATGAAATGACTATCGCTTCTGGCGGGAACGATCCGGCCCGAGGTTCCAACGAAGCGTCCATTTCCGGTCATTGTTTTGGCGACCCCTCGTTCGAGCCCAAGATCCTGGCGATTCTCTGCAACTGGTGCACATACTCGGCTGCGGATGCTGCCGGCTCTGCCCATTCCGTCTACCCTCCGAACTTGCACATCGTTCGGGTGATGTGCAGCGGAAGGGTGGATCCCTCTCTCATATTGAAAGCGCTGAGGGGCGGGATGGACGGAGTACTGATTTGCGGATGTCACCCGGGTGATTGTCATTACATTAACGGCAATCACAAAACGGCTTTCCGCATTCCGATGGTCAAACGGGTTGTTTCTCAATACGGAATTGCGCCCGAACGCATAAGGCTTGAGTGGATCAGTGCCGCCGAAGCCAACCGTTTTGTAGCGGTCGCCAAGGAGATGACCGAGCAGATTCGAGATCTGGGCCCTGTTTCTCGAACCATCCGGTGAGACTGCAGCCGATACGGGGCGCTTTTGTTCATGACTCGAACTGTTTTGAACAAAAGGAGACAAACATCCGTCTATAAGTCTTTTAGGGGAAGGTTTAATGTAACCCGCGCGAACGATGATGAACAGCAACGGCGAGGCTGGGAAGAAGGCGCGTGTTTACGTGTGCGAGTGCGGTCCCATCATGAACGAAGGGATTGATCTCCCTGCGCTCGAGGCCCGCATCGGTGCTCTGCCGCGAGTCGCCGCCGTAACGCGCTATTCGACTCTTTGCTCGGAGCAGGGGCGCACCTGGCTGACCGATCACCTTGCGGCCCACCCCGAAAGCGTCGTCGTTATAGCCGCCTGCTCCCCCCGCGAACATGGTTCGACCTTCATGGAAGCCTGCCGCAAGGGCGGCCTGAACCCTTACCTGCTCGCGATTGCCAATATCCGCGAACAGTGTGCCTGGGTAACCGCCGACAGGCATGCCGCGACATTTAAGGCAGAGCGGCTGATCAAATCCGCTGTTGCCCGGGCCTGCGTTCAGGACCCCCTCCCCGAAAACGAAGTCGAATGCAGCACCGACGTCCTCATCGTGGGGGCCGGCGTCGCCGGTCTGACGGCGGCGCACCAGCTCGCACGCGCGGGGCGGAGGGTTTTCCTGGTCGAACGAACTCCGGCAATCGGCGGACGGGTCGGGCTCCTAGGGGAAGTGTTTCCGAATATGGAGTGTTCTTCCTGCATGATCGAACCTCTGATGGATGAAATTCTCCACCACCCGTTGATCGAGGCGCTTACATACAGTGAAGTTGAATCAGTAAAAGGTTCTTTCGGGAACTTCATCGTTCAGGTACGAAGACGGGCCCGGCACGTCGATACTGCCGGATGCTACGGCTGCCGGACATGTCATGCCGCTTGTCCGGTCGAGATCCCGAATGAGTTCGATTTCGGGCTTTCCAGGCGTAACGCGGTCTATATCCCTTACACCGGGGCGTTACCCAACGCCTCCCTGGTCGACGAGACCGTCTGCCTTCGGTTTCGGGGCGAAAAATGCACCGCCTGCGCGGAAGCCTGTCCATTCGGGAACATCCATTTCGACGATTCGGACGAGATCACCGAACTGCAGGTCGGAGCTATCCTTCTGGCCACTGGCTCCGAGCCGCTCCTCCTCGGTCGAGCAGCAGCTCCGAAACGAGTGATCACCGGCATGATGCTTGAACGGCTTGTCAACTCGGCGGGCCCTACCGGGGGAACGGTCAGTCTCCCCGGCGAAGAGCCGCCTCGCTCGGTCGCCTTGATTTACTGTGCCGATGAGGCGGGGAAGGCACCTTCTGTTGCCTGCTCCAAAGTCTGCTGCATGTCCATGGCTAAATACCGTCATCAGTTACAGCAGAAGCTTCCGGACTGCACGGTCGTGGAGATCCTTTGGGAGCGTTGTACCGGCGGCAAAGGTTACCGGGAGTTTGCCCGCGACGTCGACACCCACTCTGAGGTTCAGAGAATTCGCTTGACTGACTCCGATCGCATCCTCCGGTTCGTGGACCGAGGAAACACTGTGGGTATCCGCTACACGCAAGAAGGGATGACCGCGCAACTGAACGTCGACCTGGTGGTGATCGCCCCGCCGCTACGGGGCTCGCCGACAAATCGGGAACTGGGGGCGCTTCTGAGGACCAGCGTTGATGACCACGACTTCTTCGTCGAGGAGCACAGGCACCTGAAGTCTCACCGGTCCTTAGTCGAGGGCGTTATGCTCGCAGGTTCGTGCCAGGGGCCTAAGGATGTTCAGGAATCAACGGCTCACGCGGCGGCTGCCGCCGGGGAAGTGCTTTCGCTCCTCATTCCCGGCCGCAAACTCAAGGTGGAACCGGCCACGGCCGAGGTTCGCCAAGACATCTGCAGCGGTTGTGGCATATGCCTGGCGACGTGTCCGTATCAGGCGATAACGTTCCATGAAACCCGGCGGGTGGCTGAAATCAATAACCTGTTGTGCCGAAGTTGCGGCACTTGCGCAGCCGGTTGCCCCTCAGGGGCCATCGATGCTCGGCACTTTACCGATCGGCAGTTGTGGGCTGAGGTTGATGCCCTTCTTAATGCTTAAGCAATAACCATGTTCATGTGACAGGAGAAGCGACAATGGCAGAAAAATCAATTGACGCGAAAGGGTTACGTTGCCCGCAGCCGGTGCTGAAGATCGCTGCAAAACTGCCGGAAATGAAGGCAGGAGACATCCTCATCGTCGAAGCCGATTGCCCGACCTTCGAGGACGATGTGCGCAAGTGGTGCGATCGCATGAAGAAGACCTTGCTGGCGGTCAACACCGTGGGCAGTGCCAAGACTGTTCGGATTCAATTTTAATCCGGGTTCAGTTCGCCCGTCTGACTGAACTCATGCGGTTGAACATTCTGAAGGGATCTCTATGTCTACCACAGATCAACACAGTGAACCGGATGTTGCGAGCATGATGCGAGAGCTTGACCAGAGCAGGGCGGCTCTCGCCGAGGCACGCAGACTCGAGGAGGCCTTCCACACGAGCTCGATGGACGTGGCTTTGGTGATCTCTGAGTGCTTCCAGGCTCTCGCCGAAGTCCGTCAGGGGAACCTCGATGCCCAAGTGAGCGAGCACGTGCTCACCTCGCCCGATGAGCTGCTTGCCAATTTCGGCAAGCTGCTGAACGACACGATCAAAGACCTGAAGGTGCAGATGGACCTGGTCAAGCGCCAGGCCCTCGCGATCCAGGAGCTTTCCACTCCTGTCCTGCAGATCTGGAACGATGTTCTGGCTCTGCCCGTCATTGGGACTGTCGACACCCGGCGCGCCGCGGAAATCATGGAACGCCTGCTGGCCGAAGTCGTCATCCGCAAGTCCAAATTCGTCATCCTGGATATAACCGGCGTTGAAATCGTTGATACGAAGACCGCGGATCATTTCCTCAAGCTAATCAAAGCGGCGGCTCTCCTGGGTACGAAGTGCATCCTCACCGGGATCCGTCCGGCTGTCGCCCAGACACTGGTGGAAATAGGAGTCGATCTGTCATCTATCACGACACTGCGCGATTTGCAGGCAGGCCTCCGTGAATGTCTCCAGGATATGCAAAAGAGCAGGCCTAAAGAACCGGTTGCGCACTAAGGATCGGAATCGATGAAAGAGACTTCGCGGATACCCATTATCAGGCTCAAAGGGAACCTGGTCATTTCCATTCAGGTTGCCATGAGCGATCGCATGGTCCAACTCCTCAAGGATGACGTCACGCAAAGGATCGAGCAGGAACGGCCTGCCGGCCTGGCGATAGATGTCTCCGGTATCGACATCATGGATAGCTATATTTCCCGAGCTATTCACGATCTCTGCATCGTGGCAAGCCTCATGGGAGTCCCGACGGCTATCTCCGGGATAGATCCGATGATCGCCCTGACCCTCGTCGAGATGGGCGTCAGCCTGGAGGGAGTGCACACGCACCGCGATCTCGAAAGCGCTCTCGAGTTCCTTGACGGGCAGCACCCGATAACCGACGAAGACCCGTTGAGCCTCGAGATCTCTGGCGGGCTCGAGACGGAGGAGGACGAACTGATTCGTTTCCTTGAGGAAGACACAACGGACAGGGATGAGATTGTTGTCGACGAAACCAATCAGTTCCAATGATCGTTTTCCGATCGCTCGGACGAGATAAGTCGTCGTTCAATTTCCCAAAGGTCGGCAGAGATGGCAGACATACAACAAGAACTGCTCCAGGCGCTGAATTCCTTCACGGGAGTCGTCGTCTCGCAGTCAATTCTGCAGCTGAGTATTCGCATGGCTGGGGTCGACATTCACAACCTCAGCTCCGATGGTTCCGAACGTCTTGCCGATTGCATTCGACACGGCATTGATACCTTTATAAAAGAACCCCGGAAACGAGAAGCCTGCCTGTTGAAAGTCAGGCGAGTGATTGGATCCTCAGCCCGTCACTATCCGTCCGAGTTTGAGAGCGAAGAGGTTTCAATCGAGCAAGAGTCCGATATCCTCCATGCCCGGACCGTCGGACACCGTCTTCTAAAGAGTCTCGGTTTTGGTCTCACTGACGAGGTCAAAATTGCGACGGTCATCTCCGAACTGGCGCGCAACATTTTCAGGTATGCCGGGCGCGGAACTGTCACTCTGACAAAGCTAAAGGGCATGAGGCGCGGAATCGAGATTGTGGCAGAGGATTCCGGCCCCGGCATTCAGGATCTCGACAAGATAATGGCCGGCCAATATCACTCGACCTCCGGCCTCGGCATTGGGTTATGCGGTTCCAAGAAACTCATGGATGAATTTTCGGTTGAGACTGAGCGTGGAAAGGGGACCACTGTTACTGCGAGGAAGTTTCTAACTTGATTGCGGTAGAAATCGCGCAAAGGGCAAAACTGAACGAGAATGTCTGCGGCGACGTGGCGGCGGTCACGAGGAAGCCATCAGGCGTTCTCGTAGCCGTAGCAGACGGACTCGGGCACGGCGAGTTCGCGTATGAGGCGGCCCGGACCTTCTGCGACTTTGCCAGGCACCATGCCGAGGATCCGATTGAATCGATTATGTCTGAGGCGACGAGAGTGATGGCAAAGACCCGCGGCGCCGCCGCCGCTCTGATTAACATCAATGAGGACCAGAAGATCCTCGAGTTTGTCGGCATCGGCAACATAGAGTTGCGAGGTGTGAGCAAGGAAAAGATTGCCCCGGTCAGCATGCCCGGGATCGTAGGCACTGCTCTGCGACGGCTCCGGAGTTTTCGATACAAGCTGCATGGAAATGACCTTTTCGTCATATTCTCTGACGGCATTTCATCCAGATTCGGACTCGATGACTACCGGGGCCTGCGGGAAAAAGAGATAGCCGAACGTATCCTTCGGGAGTTGGGAAAGCCGCACGACGATGCGACCTGTGTCGTCATTCGGGTAGACGGAGCGAGCCTGTGAGCGTAAAGGTCATCGAGAAGAGATTTGAGATTGGCGCATCCACGGACGCGTTGTTTTGCAGCATCCAAAGCAAAAGGATCGCCTCGCAGGTCGGTTTTGGGAGCCGCAGCCAGTGGGAATTAGCCATCGCCGTCAAGGAACTGGTGACGAACGCTCTGTCCCACGCGGGCGGGGGAATCTTCATCATCCGCGCGTACCAGGGAGTGAAGAGCGGTGAGGAGCCCAAGGTCAGCCTCGAGATCGAAGTTGAAGACAGCGGGCCTGGCATCGAAGATCTGGGCACAGCCCTGATGGATGGTTATTCGCGCGGCCGCTTCGTCGATGGCGAGAACTTCGCCCCCGACCGCCAGAGCCTGGGCGCCGGGCTGGGAACCGTGAAGAGGCTGATGGACTCAGTAAGATTTCAGAACAAGACTGAAGGCGGGCTCTTGGTCCGAGCCTACAAATACCTGGCCTAGGCCCACCAATCGGGCATTACGAGAACCCGTTGCCCTGCAAAGGTAGTGAGCAGACGGCATGCCTATAATGATCTGGTATGGAAACCGTCGCCGCCAATCAAAGTTGTCAAGGGCCTGTTGCCCAAATCGCTTTAATGGCACCGTGACCATGTGGAGTGATTTGGGCAACAGGCCCTTGACAGCTTCTCACGATACCCCT
>RPQK01000149.1 GCA_003819755.1 Acidobacteriota bacterium
AGCCCGAGGTCAAGGAGTTCTTGGAGGATCTCCGGTCACAGAGCTACATCTACGTCGCGCCGGACTACAAGAAGGACTACGATCTGAGCGAGCAGACGCAGGCAGCCAAGTAGGAAAGGATGAAGGATGAAGGATGAAGAAAGGATGAAGGATGAAGGATGAAGGATGAAGAGCCAATTGCTTCATCCTTCATCCTTCATCCTTCATCCTTCGCATTACCCCGCCGCTTCCGCGGCTTCCCGCTTTGCACGCCTCCGCTTAAAGACCCACGAAACGACAATCCCGATCAGGTAAAGCACCACCATGGGGCCGGTCCACAACAGCAGGTTGAACGGATCCGTGGTGGGGGAAACGATCGCCGCCGCAATCGTGATCAACAGAAAAGCGTACCGGAAATTCTTCCACAGGAAGCGTGGAGTCACCAGGCCGAAGATCGAGAGGAACGCGATCAGAACCGGTAGTTGGAACACCGCCCCCATGCCGACGACGATCAGAAAGACCAGGTCGAAGTAGTCCATGGCGGTGATCATCGGGGTGAACTGCGAGCCGAACTCCAGGATTAGAAACCTGAGCGCCGGTGGGAGGACGATGTAGTAGGCAAAGGCGCCGCCAAGAATAAAGAGGCCGGTCGAACTCAGGAGGAAGGGGAACGCGAACCGCTTCTCCTTCCTATAGAGCCCCGGGGCAATGAACATCCAGACCTGGACCAGGATGAACGGGATGGCGACAAATATCCCGCCGATAAAAGCGACTTTCATGTAGATCGTGAACGCCTCGGTCGGCTTCGTCATCACGAGTTGCTTCACGACGTCGTCAATCGGGCGCCGGATGAAATGGAAGATCTCTTCCCGAAAGACCCAACAAACGGCGAATCCCACAGACAATCCAATGATGCTGTAGAGAATTCTCCTTCGGAGCTCATCGAGATGTTCCAGGAACGTCATGCGCGCCCCTAGTTCTCTGCCCTCGGCGTCATCCTCCCCTTCCTCCCCCTCCTCCTCGACGGGCGTGCTTGGCGGCGGCGGCGGGGCGGGCGCCGGAGGCTCTGCCGGTGCCGGTGCCGGTACCTCGCTGGTCTCGGCGCTCTCGGCAGGGCTCTCCGTTTCCGTTGCCTGTGCAGGCTCCCCGAGCGGCATACCTTCCGCTGTGTAGTAGTCACTCATGGAAGGTTCGGGATAATAGTCGGGGTTGACCTCTGGTTCGGGATTGCTTTCGGGTGTCTTTGTACCCGGATCTGGAACCTCTTCCGACGGCTCGTCCTCGGCGCGGGGGGAGACCGGAATTGCTTCCTGATCAGCGGAAGCGTCATGCTCTGGGGAACTGGGCGGATCGGCCGGAGTCTGAGACTCGGCCGAGCCTTCTTCATCTCGACCCTGGTTAGTAGTGTCCTTCATCAATCAGTTTCAAAGACTGCGGGAAGAGCGGGTGAGATGTCTGAGTAGTTTTTGACCGGCCTGGGGTTGACCAGTACAGACTCCACTGCAGGAGGGCACCTGTCAGTCGGAGTTAATGTCGCGTTGGATCTTTCTCAGTTCGTCTTCTTCAGCCCGTACTTCGTCTTCCCAGGTGCGTTTAAGTTCGTTGGAAGCCCGTTTAAATTCCGCTAAGCCCTTCCCCAGCGTCTTCCCTAATTCGGGCAGCTTTCTTGGTCCGAAGACCAGCAGCGCAATAACAAAGATGACGACTAGTTCCGGAAAACCAATATTCCACATCGATTACTCGGCTCCCTTGCGGACTCAGTGTATTCTATGGCCTCGAAACAAGTCAACCGGCGCGGGTGACGGGGGGATGTGGTGCCGACAGGACAGGAGGTTTTATCCATGAATTAACACGAATTACACCAATTGACCCGAATTGCGCACCGCATTCGCTCGACTGCAGCGCGCAATTCGTCAATTGGTGTAATTCGTGGTAATTCGTGGATAAAACCTCCTGTCCCGTCGGCACCACATCCCCCCACCCGTTTCCTGAGTCGGTGATGCTATACTGTATAGGCTGGCGGGAAAATTCTGTCCCGACGTTGGCCTATTTCAACGTTGGGCCATTTAGAGGTATTAGATGCGAAACAGATTGGCTTTTTTTGTCACCACGGTCATTATCATCACAGCGCTTCTCGGCGGCTGGCTCGGTGATAGAGTCAGTGCCGGTCCTCCCCTGGAAAAAGACACCCAGGCCCTTTTAAAGACGTTTACGGAAGCGCTGGCCGTGATCCAGGCCAATTATGTTCGCCCCGTCAAGTCCGAGACCCTGGTTGAATCCTCGGTTCGGGGGCTGCTCAGAACTCTCGACCCTCACAGTTCGTTCTTCGCGACTTCCGACTATAGCCGGCTGCAGGAAGAGCAGCAGGGCAAGTACTATGGCCTCGGGATCACGATTCGGGCCGAATCGCCGGGCAGCGGCCGGGTCATCGTCGTGGAGCCCCCTGCCCCGGGTACCCCGGCCTACAAGGTCGGTATGAAGGCCGGCGACATCATTTCGAAGATCGAGGGCCAGTCCATTGAGGATTGGGACGTGAACGAGGACGTGATCCCCAATCTGAAAGGCCCGAAGGGCACGAAGGTCAACATCACCGTGGAACGACCCGGCGAGGCGACGCCCTTGGATCTGGCTGTCGAGCGGGATGAGATTCCGCTTTACACGATCAAGTACGCGTTCCATCTCCGGCCGGGAATCGGTTACATCCGTCTTGATAAGTTCTCGGAGACGAGCAGTCACGAGTTGGATGAGGCGCTAAAGAAACTGGACGAGTCCACGTTGAAGGGCATGGTGCTTGATCTGCGCGACAACCCGGGCGGAGCGCTCAGCCAGGCGATTGAAGTGTCCGACCGTTTCCTCGCGAAGGATCAGGTGATTGTGAGCACGAAGGGACGCCAGGGCCGCGAGCCCCACGAATACCGTGCTCCACGAGGACGGCGCTACATGTACCCGATGGTCGTTCTCATCAACCAGAACAGTGCGAGCGCGAGTGAGATCGTCGCCGGAGCTTTGCAGGACCATGATCGCGCTCTGATTGTCGGCGAGACAAGTTTTGGAAAAGCGCTCGTCCAGACCATCTACCCGCTTGATGGAAGGCGTGGTCTGGCTCTGACAACCGGCCGATACTACACGCCCGCCGACCGCATGATTCAGCGGGACTACTCAAACGGCTTCTACGACTACTTCTATACCCGCGCCAAGATCGAAGCGAAGAATCGAGAGGAAAAGCAGACCGACAGCGGACGAACCGTTTACGGAGGGGGAGGCATAGCCCCCGACGTCGAAATCACTCAGCGAACCGACAAACTGGGCCGTCTCATCGACCGCCGTAATCTCTTCTATGAGTTCGCTTCGAAGTTAGTCAGCGGAGAAGTCAAATCGGACGTCAACTACCAGTATGCCGGGCCGAAATTGTCCGCCGAGGAGAAGAAGCGCCTAAAGGACGAATTAGACGTCACCGACCAGACTCTGTTACTGTTTAAGCAGTATCTGCAAGAAAAGAAGGTCGCCTTTTCCGAGCAGGTTTTCGAAGAAAGCAAAGATCTGGTCCGGAATCGACTAAAACAGGAACTGTTCCTTTTAGTCTTTGAAAGCGACCGGGAGGGTTACCGGGTCGCGCTTGAGATCGATCAGCAAGTTCAAAAGGCGATTGAACTTCTGCCGAAAGCTCAGGTGCTGGCCCAAAATAGTCTTGCCAGGCAAAGATAGAAGTACTTAGACTAGCCAGGCGTTTTTTCAAGCGGGGTGAGCGTGGAGCAAAAACATCGACTCGCCCGCCTGGTGTTGTATTTCGGGCTGGCGCTCCTTGCAGTAGGTTGTGGGTCAGGTAAGAAACCAGTCACACGTCTCGTCTTGAGACCGGAACCGGCCGTCGTGCCGGTTTCGGGTCCAGCCGAGGCTCCTCTCGCGGACGAAGTCCGACCCCCTGTCGTCGTTCCTCCGCCTCCTCCCCTTCAGGAACAGGTTGATTTACTGATCATCCAGTCCCGAGAAATGGTTGATGAGGGGAAGCGACTGTGTCGAGAGGACAAAATCGAGGACGGACGGCAGTCCTTCAAGCGGGCACTGGATCACCTGAAAAACTGTGGTCTCGGTTTCTTCGAGAATCCTCGGCTGGAACAGGCCTATTACACCTTTCTCTCCGAGATTCAGGCCGAGGAGCTCCGGGTGCTGATGGCGGCCTCCCGCCTGGAGGCCCAGGAGGACGAAGAGCCGGCGCCGATGGACGAGATTTCCGATCTGAACCTCTATTCCATTGAGGTGGATCCCCATTTGCGGGAGCTCGTCACTCAGGACCTGCTTGACACCAAGTTCGATATCCCGGTGGTCCTGAATGATCAGGTAGTCCAGTTCCTGAACTTCTATCAGAACCGTGGTCGAAGGATCATGGAAGAAGGCCTGCGTCGCTCCGGCAAGTACCTCGACATCTTTCACCAGACATTCGAGAAGGAAGGCATCCCTCTTGATCTGGGTTATGTCGCGCATGTCGAAAGCCTGTTCAATCCTCGCGCCCGATCGCGAGCCCGTGCGATTGGCCTGTGGCAATTCATGAAAGGGACCGGACAGCTTTATGGTTTGCGGCAGGACTGGTGGGTCGACGAAAGATCCGACATCCTGAAATCGACTCAGGCGGCCGCACGCTACATGAAATGCCTGTACGCCTCTTTTAAAGACTGGCATCTGGTCCTCGCCGCTTACAATGTCGGCCCCGGCCGGATCGAAAATATCGTGCGGCGGCGCGGTCAAATGGACTATTGGACGATGGCGGAGCGCAAGCTGCTGCCTCGCGAGACGATCAACCACGTTCCCTCGATTCTGGCCGCGTTGATCATCTTCAAGAACCCCGAACGCTACGGCTTTGACGTGGTTCCCGACCTTCCCCTTGAGTTCGATCGCGTACCGATGGAGTTTCAGGTTGACTTAAAGGTAGTGGCTGAAACCACGGGTACCACGGTCGAGCAACTCAGAGAACTGAATCCCGAGCTGAAGTGGGGCGTCACTCCTTCGAACCCGAACGGGTACGTGCTGAAGGTTCCGGTTGGCAAGGGCGAGTCGGTGCAGACCAGACTGGCCGCGCTTCCCGAGAATGAAAGGCTGCAATTCGAGCATCACCGGGTCAAGAAGGGCGAGACTCTCGCGGTGATCGCGCGCAAGTTCCGAACGTCAGCCGAGGCTATCGCCCAGATGAACCATCTGAAGAGCCTGAACCGGCTGCGAGTCAATCAGGACCTGATTATACCGGGAGCCGGTTGGAGGGGCGAAGTCCGTCAGGCAGCCGCCCGGGAGCGTCAAGGCCAGCCGACAGTCAGGGCGGCGTCTCGCCACATCGTACGCAAGGGAGAGAGTCTTTCGACTATCGCCCAAAGATACGGTGTCTCGGTCCAGGACCTGCTCCGCTGGAACAACTTGAGACGTGGGCAGGTGATATACCCCGGACAGGCTCTGAAGCTGGAAAAGCGTGCCGAACAGCGGTCGACGGTGGCGCGAGTTGGGGGAGATCAATGAGATTCTGCTCGTTCCGCGCCGGCGACGGACTGATCCGTTTTGGCCTCAAGATCGATGAAAGCCGCATCGCTGATGTCCCCCGTGCACTCCGGGCCTTGATCGATGCCCGGCTCCTGGACCCTGTCCCCAGTCTGCTCGACGTCCCGGATCTCAAGTCCTGGTTAAGTTTCGGGCGGACAGCTCTCGAGGTTTCCGCCAAGATCCGAGATCTGCTACTCACCCACGGCATAGCCGGTGACTCGGTCTATGATATTTCCCGGACACGCCTGGCCGCCCCCATACCGAATCCTGGCAAGATCATTGCCATTGGTCTTAATTACCGGGACCACGCGGCCGAGCAAAAAGCCCCGCTGCCGCAAGCGCCCCTGATCTTTGCCAAGTTTCCGACTGCGGTCATCGGACCTGAAGATGAGATCCGCCTGCCTGGTATCAGCCGGAAAGTCGACGTCGAGGCTGAGCTCTGCGTGGTGGTAGGAAGAAAGGGCAAAGGCTTCAGCGAACCGGAGGCTGCGGATGCGATTGCGGGGTATACGGTTGGCAACGATGTGAGCGCTAGAGACCTGCAGTTTTCCGACAAGCAGTGGGTACGAGGCAAGTCCTGCGATACGTTTGCGCCGTCCGGGCCCTTCCTGGTCACGGCCGATGAGATTGGCGATCCTCATAATCTGGACATTCGTTTGGAGTTAAACGGGCACCCCCGGCAGTCGTCAAATACCCGGCAGATGGTCTTCAACAGCTACGCTCTGGTGGCCTACATCTCTCAGACTATTACTCTTGAGACCGGGGACCTCATCTATACCGGCACGCCGGCCGGGGTGGGTGTTTTTCGTGACCCCCCCGTTTTCCTGAAGCCCGGGGACGTGGTGGAAGTCTCGATCGAGAAGATCGGGACGCTGCGGAATCGAGTGATAGGGGAGTGACAAGAAAGGGACCTCAAAGACTCAGGACCCCAAGGACAGGTCGGATCGCGGCGTCCGTGAGGTTCTTGAGGTCTTTGAGGTCCTTTTTCAGCTCTCAGGCTTCGCTTCTATTCCAGATGAACGCGTAGAATTCCTTGGTGTCTCTGAAACCCAATCTTAAGTAGAGCTGGCGGGCTCTCTGGTTTTGTGCCGAAACCGAGAGGGTGACTTTTTCCACGCCTTGGGCGTGCGCGGCCCGGAAGTACCTCTCCAGAAGCGCTGTACCGAGTCCCTTACCCTGTGACTCCCTCCGGATAGAGATCTGCGGGATCATGCCCGTTCCGCGACTGATTACGGACGTCACGAGAACGGCCGACACCCGCCCGGCCGCATCCAACGCAACCCGACTGGTCTCCGGCGAGAACTTGCCGCATCCGGGATTTTCAATGAGGTTACGGAGGAACCGGGTGCAGCCGTCTCGAGACTGGTAGTCGTAACACATCTCGTGGTCGGCCGACTCCAGGTAGCTGTCATAGATGGCATCCGCGGCAGGCAGAAAATAGCCCCGTTCCCAGGCGGCGATCCGAAAACCGGGAGGAATTGGCACCCCTTCAGCAATCGGCGCCTGGCTGAGCGGCAGCGTCATGAAGTAGCGGGACAGGGCATTGAAGCCGGCACGGGTCAGGATGGACGCTACGTCGCAGTTGAACCCGAAAACCTGGCTTTCGATGCGCCGCACCTCCTCGTGAGCCTGCAAGGCGCGAACGGCACTCGTCAAAAGGAGCTCGTAAGCCGATAGTGAGGCATGAGGGCGGCTCACGTAGACGTTGCCCAGGTATCCCAGCGGTGGAGCGACTACATAGTAGCAGTACCCGAGGGCCCGAGATCCGTTAGCCAGGAAAAAACCGGGGAGGGTCCGGCAGCTGACATGCCGTTTGATGAGAGCGACGGCCGCCTGGTAGTCCCAATGCAGTTGAGTTCGCCAGTCTTCAAGTTCCTCGAAAAAAACGTCCTCGAGCAGAGCTGGCGAGGCCACTGCAAGGGGTAGCACCTGCATGCCCGCAATTGTAGCACTTTCGTACTGCCGGGGTCCGAAAAGACCCGGTGTGTCAGGGCTTTCTGCTATTTTCTGGTGGCACATGAGATACATCCGGGACTTGAAAGAAAACGAGATCGTGGTTTCCTTCTCGTCAGTAAGGTCGAAGCAGGTCAAGTCCAAACGCAACGGCGAGCCCTACCTGGAACTCGTGCTTGCGGACCGCACCGGCCAAATCGTTGCCAAGATCTGGGACGACATTGATGTGTGGCGGGAGCAGGTGCAGGAGGGGGATTCTATCAAGTACAAAGGCCGGGTCCAGCTGTACAACGGCAGTCGGCAACTGGTTGTCGAGCGGGTGCGAAAAGTCGCGCCCGCAGACCAGGCAGAAGGGTTTGACGAGTCTGAGCTGATCCCTTCCAGCGATTTCGATATCGACGAAATGTGGGATAAGCTGCACGCTCTGATCGCGTCCCACTGCCGCAGGCCCTGTATTCTGCAACTCCTGCGCTCGGTTCTGCATAATAACCGCGACAAGGTAAGAAGTTTCCCGGCCGGAACCGAGATCCATCACAACTACCGGGGCGGCTTTCTCGAGCATGTGCTCTCGGTGCTCGAAAGCGCCCTGTTCTTTGCCGCCAAATACCCGGCCTTGGATCCCGATCTGCTGGTTGCCGGCGCGGTTCTCCATGACATAGGCAAGCTGGAAGAGCTGGGGAATCCGAAGAACCCCGCTTACACGACGAAAGGTATCTTGATCGGCCACGTGGTGCTCGGTCGGGATATCCTGCTCGACGAGGCGCGTAAGATTCCCGATTTCCCGTCCGATCTGCTGATGCTCCTCGAACACCTTATCCTCAGTCATCAAGGGCAACTCGAGTGGGGTTCCCCGAAGGAACCGAAAACCCCGGAAGCGTTGGTGCTTCACTACATAGACGACCTCGACGCCAAGATGAACCGGGTTTTCAGGCTGCTGCGCGATGACCAGAATGACTCGGAGTTCACGGCCTTCGATCGATTCCTCGGCAGGGCGGTTTTCAAGGGAACTCCCACCAACGAGTCGTCTGAACCCGCAGTTCCGTTGCCCGAGTCCGGCTGGCCCCTGCGCCTGGTCGCCGGGGAGTAACGATTGGGGACTGCGGCACCCCAATCCCCAACCGGCCTATTTGCTCGACCTTATCGCGGGTCATATAATCGGGGTTATGAACCTCAAGATACAGCACCGGAATTTTGACATCCCTCAGGCTGTCCAGCGTCTGGTCGAGAAAAAAGCACAGAAAGTGCAGAAGATGTTGCCCACCTTTTCCGACGATACCTTGGACCTCCATGTCACCCTGGAGAAGATCCCGCGCGGAAGTCAATACAAGACGTCTGTTGTGCTTACGATTCCGCAGACGGCGATTCGTGTGGAGGAAATAGACGACAACCCGACCGGAAGCATTCAGACGAGCTTCGATGAGCTATTGCGCAAAATAAAAAAGTTCAAGAGCCAGCTCAACCGCGAGAAATTCTGGCAGCGTCAGCCGGAGGCCGTCCCGAGGGTACGGACCGAGGGGGTGCGGGAGTTTGAAAACCTGATCAATCAGAACCTGGACAAGATTCAGAACTATGTCCGGCGGGAGCTTTTCCACAGATCCCTGGCCCACAATATTCCCCCGGGAATCCTCCAGCCCGAAGCCGTGGTTGATGAGGTCTTCCTTTTGATGACCTCACAAGAAAAAGCCAAGCCGGTGAACATACAGATGGAGCAGTGGATGTATCAGGTGGCTCGGGAACAGATCGACCGGCGCCTGGATGAACTGGACCGCGAATCTCTCCGCGTAGAAGAAACGGTTGCAGGCAAGCCGCAGTGGGAAGACGAGGTTCTGAATTTCTACCAGCCCGATGAGTCTTTGAGGCTTGAGGATCTGCTCCGCGACCAGGCGGGGGGTAATCCAGAGCTACTGATGGAGGTCGAAGAAACCGAGCAGCAGCTCCACAAGGCGATAGCCCGTCTGCCGCGAAAGATCCGGGAATCGTTCGTGCTCTGCGTGTTGGAAGGCTTTGACCCCGTCGAGGTGGCGATGATCACTGGAAAGGACGCGGAGAAAGTCCAGAAAGATGTCGAGGATGCACGCCGGCGCCTTCGTGAACAGTTCCACACCGCCTAAGTCTAGAAGAGCCAAGGAGTAACACGGCGTCCACTTAGGAGTGTAATCCGTGTTATTCCTTGGCCTATAATTAACCCTCTATGAAACTCGCGAAACGACTCTCTGAGATATCTGCGTCTCCGACAATCGCGGTGATGCAGGAAGCCCAGCGGTTAAAGAAACAGGGGATTGACGTCATCGATTTTGGTCCGGGAGAGCCTGATTTTCCAACCCCTGAACCGGTCAAGCAAGCCGGAATCGACGCTATTAAGGCCAACTTCACGAAATACACCGCCAGTTCGGGAATCGTCGAGCTGCGCCAGGTTATCGCGGACAAGTACAACCGGGAATGGGGAACCGATTTCACCGCGGCGAACGTCGTCGTCAGTTGCGGCGCCAAGCACTCCATCTACAACGTCTGTATGACGGTTTTCGAGGAAGGGGACGAAGTGCTGAATCCGGCTCCTTACTGGGTGACCTTTCCTGAGGTCGTGAAGATGACGGGAGCCAAACCAGTCGACATCATGACGACCGAGGACCAGGCATTCATTCTGGAGCCGTCTGTGGTTGAGGCGGTGATCGGTCCCAAGACTCGGGGCCTGATTGTAAACACGCCAAACAACCCGACCGGAGCCGTTATCCCAGGGGCCAATGTTGAGAAAATTGCCGCCCTCGGCCGCAAGCACAACGTGTTTCTGCTCTTCGACGAAACCTATGAGTACTTCACCTATGGGCAAAGCAAGCACGTCTCGCTGGCGTCCTTCGTCAAGTCGACCGATGACTTCTACGCGATTGTCGGATCGGCTTCGAAGACGTACTCGATGACCGGGTGGCGGATCGGCTATGCACTGGGGTGCAAAGCGCTGATCGACAAGATCGGCGAATTCCAGAGCCACGCGGCCGGTAATCCGGCGTCTATGTCCCAGAAAGCAGCATTAGCGGCTCTTCAAAGCGACCCGAGCCTGGTGAAGGCGATGCAGGAAGAGTACTGCCGACGCCGAGAATACGTTCTCAGCGCTATCACGGAAATTCCCGGCTTTACCTGTCCGCGACCTGATGGGGCCTTCTATGTCTTCCCGAACGTGAGCGCCTGCCTGAAAGCCTCGGGCATTCCCAACTCTCAGGAATTCGCGCGTTTTCTCATTCAAGAGGCAAGGGTGGCGACGGTCCCTGGTTCTGCATTCGGCATGGAAGGGTACATCCGTCTCTCCTACGCGACCTCGATGGAGAACCTGCGGGAAGGGCTGGGGCGCATAAAGGCGGCCGTAAGCAAGCTGATCGGGAATTGATGATTGATGATCGTCGATTGTTGATTGAAAAACGCCCCTCGATTCGACCGTCATCAATCATCAATCATCAATCGAAAATGGCTGCTGGTGGGGTATTCGAACGAATTGCGGTGGTCCTGGTTGAGACGGTGCAACCCGGCAACATCGGGTCGGCAGCCAGGGCAATGAGCACAATGGGGCTCTCCCGCCTCAAACTCGTCAATCCGCGAGGAGTGCTCTCTTCGGAATGCCTCAAGATGGCGGGTAAGGCCGTGGACCTCGTCACCTCGGCCGGTGTCTTCACATCCTTGGAAGCCGCACTCGAAGACGAGAACGTTGTCATCGGGACAACTTCCAGCCGGGATCGCGAGACCAAACAGCGGCTCTACTCGCCTCGGGAAATTGCTCCGCTCGTGCACGAATATGCTCAGTCGCAACGGGTGGCGATCGTGTTTGGATCCGAGAAACGGGGCCTGAGGGACGAGCACCTTGCGCGTTGCCAGTACTTGATCACTATCCCCGCTCATCCCGATTACCCCGTCCTGAATCTCGCCCAGGCGGTCATGGTGGTCGCCTATGAGATCTACAACTGTCTGGGTATCGATCTGAATCCTCATCTCGAGCTTGCGACGCAGCGATCCCGCGAGGAGATGTTTGAGCATCTGGAAAAGACGTTACTCCGTATCGGCTTCCTGAGCTCAAGCAACCCCGGGAACATCATGGACGCGATTCGCCGGTTCCTCGGGCGTGCCGATCTCACCCCGCGTGATATTCAGATTCTGAGGGGAATTCTGAGTCAGGTCGAGTGGTTTGCCCAGGAAGGGCACAAGCTGGATGCGGGGAGCATACGGAAGCCGTGACTGCTGACTGCTGAGAAGGTGTGAAAAAATCAAGCGTGGCGACGGGCTTTTATCGTGGCCGGACTCTCCAGAGTCCGGCGCGTACATCGTGCAACCAGCCATCATCCACGCGCCGGACTCTGGAGAGTCCGGCCACGATAAAAGCCCGGCGCCACTCCACCA
>RPQK01000150.1 GCA_003819755.1 Acidobacteriota bacterium
AAAGGACCTCAAGGACCTCAAGGACCTCAAGGACCTCAAGGACAAAAAGAGACCAGAGTCGTCCTTGAGGTCCTTGGGGTCCTTGAGGTCCTTTCCTCCCGGCTATCTCGACCCCCTCCCGGCTATCACCGTGACTTACGGTTACCTCTCTGTAACGTTGCCGCAAGATACTCTTTTTCTTGATCTTTCCGTTTCAATCTCGGCACCAGCGAGATTGGCATCTCAGCCTCGGGAGACGAGAGGATCAACTATGAGAAGCAAGCGTAATTCGGGTTGCATTTGCCTGTTTGTGCTTTTTGTGGCCCTGGCGGCCACTCCTGCCTGGGCTCAGACAACCGCCTCGATTTACGGGACGATCACCGACCAGCAGCAGGGGGTCTTGCCTGGGGCCAGTGTCACCGTTACCAATACCCTCACGAACGAAAGCAAGAGTGCAGCGACGAATGACCTGGGTAGCTACACTTTCCTTAATCTGTCCCTCGGTGTTTACCGAGTCCAGGCCGAGCTCCCCGGCTTCAAGACGGGGATTCGGGAAGGAATCGCGCTTTCCTTGAACCGGAACGCACGCGTGGACTTCAAGCTGGAGTTGGGTGAACTGGCCGAGACGATATCCGTTAACGCGGACGCTCCTCTGGTCGAGGCGACCACCAATGAAATGGGAGCGTTGGTCGACCAGCGGCGGATTGTCGACCTTCCCTTGAACGGTCGAAATACGCTTAGTCTGGTCAGCTTGATCCCCGGCGCGCAGAAGCTGGAATCGCGAAGCGAGCAAGGGTTCAACATCAACCCGGTCGCATTTAACGGTGTTAGACCGGAGTTATCGGGTTGGCTTTTGGACGGCGGAGACAACAGTACCACGCTGCGGAATTATGGCAGCTCGGTACCGAATCCCGACGCCATCCAGGAGTTCCGCGTGGTGAGCAACAATTACAGCGCCGAGTACGGACGTTCGGCCGGCGCGATTGTGAATGTCGTAACCCGCTCTGGAACCAATGAGTTCCATGGAAGCGCTTTCGAATTCCTGCGGAATGACAGCCTGAACTCGGACGACTTCTTCCTTGGCGCCCCGACCAAGCTGAAACAGAACCAGTTTGGCGGCACGCTCGGCGGCCCGATCTTGAAGGACAAAACCTTCTTCTTCGCTTCCTACCAGGGATTCCGCCGGCAGCGGGAAGCTTTTGACAACAGCGCCAACGTCCCGACGGCCGCGGAGCGCCGGGGCGACTTCTCCCAAGCGGTGTTCCAGGGAAAGCCCGTTACCATCATTGATCCGCTGACCGGACAGCAGTTCCCGGGGAACGTCATCCCTGCCGGCCGGATAAGTCCAATCGCCTCGAAGTTCCTCGAGATGGTGATGCCTCTGCCGAACAGGCCGGAGCGAGGACCGAACGCCTTCGCTATGGTCAGCCCTCTCTCGGATCCCGCTGATGAAGTGCTGGCGAAGATCGACCATATTGTGAACGACAGTCACAAGATATCGGGATCCTATTTTTTCAACGATTCGCTGATAGAGGACCCACCGAGCCAGATTCCTTACCAGTTTCGAGATAACACGACCCGGCAGCAGAACTTGAACCTGCACGAATTCTGGACCATCCGTCCGACGTTGCTCAACCATCTGCGGGTGAGTTTCAGCCGGAGCGCCGGTGCTCGAGCCCTCCGCGCCGAGCCGCAGATCACCGCGGCGGATCTCGGAATCAACTACGGGAACTTGCCTTCCGGTTCTCCCGTGTCTCCCGACTTCGTCCTGACCGGATACACCACGGCAACTGCCAGCTCCGGTGGGCCGAAAACCTCGACCCATTACACGGTGGCCGAAGGAATGGACTGGATGAAGGGGCGGCACAGCCTCAAGTTTGGGTCGGAAGTATGGTTGCGGCGGTTTTACGACGTAACCCAGGATGGGCGCAACGGCGGAGACTTCCGATTCAATGGTGACGTTACCGGCAACGCGGTGGCGGACCTGCTGCTCGGACAGGTGAGCGATCGATTACGGTGGCGGGAGTCGAGCTACAAGAGCAACAACCAATGGGCCTTCTACTGGTTCGTTCAGGACAACTTCCGCTTGAACGACCGGTTGTCGCTCAGTCTGGGCTTGCGTCACGAAATCGACATGTATCCGGTTCATCCCCTGGATTTGCTCACCGCCTACGTTCCAGGCATGCAATCAACCTGTGTGCCGCAGGCGCCCAAAGGCATCGTTTTCCCCTGCGACCCCGGTATCCCGAGGGCGGGGCTGAACAACGATTACAACAACCTGGCGCCGAGAATAGGGTTGGCGTACGACGTACGCGGTGACGGTAAGACGGTTGTCCGGGGCGGCTACGGGATCAGCTACGCCTTCCAGATTTTCAACACCCTGCAGGGTGGTCAGATCAACATCCCCTGGGCCCTGATTAGTGAGTACATCAACACCGGAGGGAAAAACAAAGTTTCGACAATTTCGCTGGCCGATCCTTGGCTCAACGTCCCTGGCAAAAACCCGTTCCCCACCGACGTCGACCCGGCGAATCTGAAGTTCCCGGCCAGTGGCAATTACACCTCAAACGCTCTGGACCTGCCGCTTGGTTTTGTCCATCAGTACAACGTCTCGGTCCAGCAACAGATCGGCCCGTCAACCGTGGTCGAACTCTCATATGTCGCGAACCGCGGTGACAAGCTGATCGGCAGTTTTAACATCAATCAGCCGGTCATCAGCGCCACCGGCACGTCCAAGAACGCGGACTCCCGGCGGCCGCTGGGCGCGGCACCGATCAAGGATCTGACCATATTTAAAAGCGCCGTCAAGTCCTGGTACGACTCGTTTCAGGGGCGGGTCGAGAAGCGCTTCAGTCGCGGTTACACCGTGCTGGCCTCTTACACTTTGGGGAAGGCACTCGATTACTCCTCCTGGCACGATTCCGCGAACAGCTGGGCCGATCCGCGTTTCCCCGAGCTCGATCGTGCGCGCGCAGATTATGACCAAAGACACATACTGGCCGTCTCGTTCCTGTGGGATCTCCCGTTCTTGCGGGACTCCAAAGGGCTGGCCGGGTCGCTCCTCGGGGGCTGGCAGTTAGGCGGAATTGCGTCGTATTACTCCGGGAATCCGGTCAAAGTGACGACGGGGAAGGATAACAACTTCGATACCCAATCCGGCAACGATCGGCCGAATCTGGTTGGCAGCTGGAAAAAAGACCCACTTTCCCCAGCGGAACTGAAAGCCGGCGGCACGTGGTTCGAGACGCCGGCTTTTGCGCCCAACACGGCCGGCCAAATCGGGAACTTCGGACGCAATGTCGTTCAGGGGCCCGGCGCCAAGAACATGGACGTCACGCTGTCGAAGAGTTTCAGGATCCGGGAAGATCATGCGGTCATATTCCGATTGGAAACCTTCAACGTGTTCAACAGGGTGAACCTGAATGCCCCAACTGGGACCATGAGCAGTGGGAATTTCGGCAAAATCACCAACGCGGGCCCGGCGAGGATCTTCCAACTCGGTCTGAAGTACCAGTTCTGAAACTGAGAAAGGGGTAGCAGAGGGCCTGTTGCCCAAACCGAACACAGCCGCAAGCGCAGCGTTTTTTGCGGAGCGACCCGGCCCGAAGAGTCAGCACCCAACCGTGAGGTCCGTCGTTGCTGACTCTTCGGGCCGGGTCGCTCCGCAAAAAACGCTGCGCTTGCGGCTGTGTTTGGTTTGAGCGACACGCCCTGGAGATAGGACCTACGGTTGGCTGGCAGAATGCCCCTACTCTCTCTCCTCCGGCGGTCCGACGAGGGTGACCCGCACGCCCTTTCCGGGCACCGCATCTATTTCCATGCGACCGCCGAAATACCCAAGTCGTTGTTGGATGCTGAACAGGCCGACGCTCCCGAGTTTGGGTTTCTTCCGGTTTAGGGATTTCAGGTCAAATCCCCGACCATGATCTTCGACCGTCACTCTAATTTGTTGCTCTCCCGCCCAGGTCAGAGTCACATGGGCCTCACCGGCTCCGGAATGGTGCACGCAGTTGAGCAGAAGCTCCTGCGTTGATTCGAACAGCAGTAAGGTGGCAGGTTCACTTACGAGCTTTCCCTCGGTTTTGTCGTGAAGATGGACTTTGAACTGGTATTTCTGTTCCATTTGGTCGGCGAGCCAGGCCAAGCCGCCGGTCAGGCCTGACTGGTACAGGACCGGCGGGCTGAGCTCAGCCGACAAGGTGCGTGAAGAGGCGATCGCATCCATGAGGATAGAGGCGGCCTGCTGTGCGGCCGACTTCGACGCTTCCAGGCTTGTCTGCCGAATGATCGTCTCCACCTGCATCCTGGCAGCGACAAGAAGCTGCTGTACGTGATCGTGTAGAACCAGGGCGAGACGGCGCCGCTCTTTCTGCTCCAGCCTGGTCCGTTCGGCGGTCAGCGCTCGCAGTTGGTCGGCCAACTGTTGGATGTCGCTGGTTCGCTCAGCGATCCGTCGCTCGAGCGTCTGGCTCAACTCCTCGAGCTGGTGCTCGACTCTGCTCTGATGAGTGACGTCTTGAAGAACGTTGATGGCACCGACCAGTTTCCCGTTGTCGTCGAAAAGAGGATCAACGTTGGCCAAAGCCAGGATGCGAGATCCGTCCGGGCGTTCGATGATGATTTTGTCCCCGCGAACAGGCGTCGCGGTTTTCAGGGCGCGCGCCATCCAGCAGTCCGAGTGCTGGAGAGGCTGCTGATCGGTCGTGTAGAGCCTGAAGGACCCACAGTATTTGTCGTCTTCGTCAAAGAGCCTCGGTTCACGGCCCCAGAGTTCGGCCGCGCGGGCATTGAACAACGTAATCCGCCCCTCGGCGTCGCAGGTGTAAACAGCAGCGGGGAGGAGTGAAACGAGTTTGCGATACTTGGCCTCGCTCTCCCGCAAGGCCGCCTGTGTCTCCTCCCATTCCATACTGTCGCGATAATAAAGGCGCAACCCGGGTGATATGGGGTCGAGATAGACCGTGGTGCTCGAATCGAGATGCTCGAGGGCCGGGCCTTCGAATTGGCCTGGTTTTCGGGTAAGCATGGCCGCGCGACACTCTCGTTCGAAGAGTGTTCCGAGCGCTGCCGGGAACACCTCCCACAGGACGCGCCCCTCTAGTGCTTCGGCCGGAAAGCCTAAGAGTTGCGCGGCGCGTTCGCTGATCCCGGTGAAACGCCAAGCCTCATCGACATCAAAATGACCGTCGGTCAGCCATTCCAAAAGGAGATCCTGGTTTTGTTGGTTTACATCACGGACGTCAGCAACGAGCTGGTCTGACGTGCCCAATCGCATGCGAAAATCGCCTCCAAATCATGATGGTTCCAGCCTTCAAAGCAGCCTGGAAGCGCAAGGACCAGCAAAACTGAAGAGCAGGAGATACCGGATATCGAGGATATACAAGAATTATACCAGTTCACCGTTCGACGTTCACCGTTCAGCGTTCAGCGTTCAGCGTTCAGCGTTCCCCGTTCCCCGCCGTGTTCGTCTGACTCGGCATTCACGCGGAACCCTGCCGAGAACGCTGAACGGTGAACGCTGAACGGTGAACGGTGAACCGGAGTAAGATAGCGACGAACAAAGGAGCCCAGACATGTCTGCGAGACTGCATCAACTGTTCACGCTGTTTCTCGTCATCTGTTTCATGACCGTTCTCTCATCCGGTCAATCGAGCAGTTCCGCTGGAGATCTGAAGGTGAAGCGGCTTCGCACCGAGTACAAAGAGAACCCGCTCGGGATCGACGCCCGAAAGCCACGTCTGAGCTGGCAGCTTGAGTCGGATGATCGAGGAATCGTTCAGGCGGCCTATCAGATCCGGGTCGCGCGCAGCGAAACGGGTCTCCAGAACAACACCGATATGATCTGGGATTCGGGGCGGGTGAACTCGGACGAATCTATTCACCGGACCTATGACGGGCCTGCAGTTCAATCGGGCCAGCGGCACTACTGGCAGGTGCGAGTTTGGGACGCGGGAGGCGAAGATTCCGGCTGGAGCCAACCGGCATTCTGGGAAATGGGCCTTCTTGAGCCTTCCGACTGGAAAGCGAACTGGATCGTACCGGACCTGCCCGATGATGTTTCCACCCCGGGGCCGGCTCCGATGCTCAGGGCCGGCTTTAAGCTGAAAGGCGAGGTCGAGCGGGCGCGGGCGTACGTGACCTGCTACGGTCTTTACGAAATGCACCTGAACGGACGCCGGGTAGGCGACCAGGTACTCACTCCCGGGTGGACAAGCTACAAGAAACGTCTGCAATACCAGACTTACGACGTCACGAGCCTGCTGCAGAGCTCCGACAACGCTGTTGGAATCCTGCTCGGCAACGGCTGGTACCGCGGAGAGATAGGCTTCAGCAAGCAACGGAACTTCTATGGCAGCCAACTGGCCTTGCTGATGCAGATAAACATCAGGTATCGGGATGGCAGTGAGGAAACGGTGGTTACCGACAAGAATTGGAAGGCGGCAACCGGGCCGATCCTCATGTCCGAGATCTATCAGGGCGAGACGTATGACGCCCGGCTGGATAAGCCCGGATGGAGCGCGACGGGCTTCAACGACCGCGGCTGGAAGGGCGTCAAAGTCGTGAACCTCGAGAAAAACAACCTGATCGCGCCCGCCGGTCCGCCGGTCCGCAAGATCGAAGAGATCAAACCGGTCAAGATCCTGAAGACCCCGGGTGGCGACCTCGTCGTTGATATGGGGCAGAATATGGTGGGATGGCTCAGACTCAAGGTCCAGGGACCGGCCGGAACCACGGTGACTTTGCGCCATGCGGAGGTGCTCGACAAGCAGGGCAACTTCTATATTGAGAACCTGCGCAACGCCAAGCAGACCGTGCAGTACATTCTGAAAGGCGACGGCGCCGAGACCTTCGAACCCCATTTCACCTTCCAGGGTTTTCGCTACGTCGACGTCGATGGTTACCCGGGCAACCTTACCCTGGACAGCCTGACCGGGATCGTCATCCATTCGGACATGTCGAGGAGCAGCGAATTCGCGACATCCAATCAGCTCATCAACCAGCTCCAGCACAATATCATCTGGGGGCAGAAGGGTAATTTCGTGGATGTCCCGACCGACTGCCCCCAACGGGATGAGCGCCTGGGATGGACCGGCGATGCGCAGGTCTTCTCCCGGACCGCGGCCTTCAACATGGACGTCGCCGCGTTTTTCACAAAATGGCTCAAGGATGTGGCTGCGGACCAGCTGCCGAACGGGAGCGTTCCTCACGTGATCCCTGATGTGCTGAGCCGGCCTGGTCGACCGTCCGCCGGATCCGCCGCCTGGGCGGATTCCGCGGTGATCATTCCCTGGAACATGTTTCTCCTTTACGGGGATAGACGGATCCTGGAGGAGCAGTACGACAGTATGGTCCGTTGGGTAGAATTCATGCGGCAGCGGGCGGGTGATGACCTTATCTGGACGGGTGATTTTCACTTCGGCGATTGGCTGGCTTTCGCCACCACTCGGTCCGACTATCCAGGCGCGACCACGAGTAAGGATTTTATCGCCACCGCCTTCTTTGCCCACTCTACGGACCTCCTCGCCCGGACGGCCCGCGTGCTGGGAAAAGAAGCGGATGCGAAAAAGTACGAGGAGCTGTTCGCTCGAATTGCCCAGGAGTTTGTCCGGGAATTTGTGACTGGGACGGGCCGGGTCGGCGAGAACACGCAGACCGCTTACACCCTGGCCCTTCACTTCGACCTGCTTCCCGAAAATCTCCGTGCTGCGGCTGCAGAGAGACTGGCGGCGGAAGTGCGCGATCGCAAGCACCTCACGACCGGGTTTGTCGGGACCCCGTACCTGTGCCATGTACTGACGAGGTACGGCTATCTGAGCGAGGCTTACCTCCTTCTCAATCGGCAGGAGTACCCGTCCTGGCTCTACCCGGTCAAGCAGGGGGCGACGACGATCTGGGAGCGATGGGACGGCCAGAAGCCGGACGGGTCATTCCAGGACAAGGGGATGAATTCCTTTAACCACTACGCATACGGAGCGATCGGCGAGTGGATGTATCGAGTCATGGCCGGAATTGAGATCGACCCGGCTGCCCCGGCCTACAAGCATGTTTTGATTCAGCCTCGCCCCGGCGGAGGATTCACAAGCGCGAGCGCTCGGCACGAGACCATGTACGGGAAAGTGTCTTCGGCCTGGAGCATCAAGGACGGCACCTTCGACCTTGCCTTGGAAATACCGGCGAACGCGCGGGCCACGGTGCGTCTCCCGAAAGTCGCATCAAGCCAGGTGACCGAGAGCGGCAAGCCCCTTGCTCAGGGCAATGGCATCACCGCAATCAGCAATGAAGGGGATGTCGTCGTCGTGGAAGTCGGTTCGGGGAAGTACCGGTTTGCGTATAAGCAGTAGGGACCTGAACGACCTGAACGACCTGAAGGACACCGAAGAGCGTCCTTCAGGTCTTTCAGGTTCCTTCTGGTCCTTCTGGTCCTTCAGGTCCTTCTATTCTTCCCTAAGAAATCTGCTTAACCCCTTCAGATTGTCGGTGTTGATCATGTCGACGCCGGCCTCCCGCAGTAACGACCACCCGGCGGGGTCGTCGGGGCTCGCCCAGAAGCGAATAAGGTAACCGGCCGCGTGAGCCTTCTCGACCATGGCCTTGAGTTGGGCATGCTCCTTGGGCTGGATTCGTCCCTTTCCAGACCAGGTGAAATAGCGTGTCCAATTGTCACTCAGCAAGGGCATTAACGTTGGTGTCAGGCCGAGATCGACATCGGCAATACGGCCGTCCAGCCCGGCGTACCGCACCTTGTGCTTCATCATCAGCGATGCGGCTCGATTTCCTGAAACAAGCACCGTCACTGCGCCGCTTTTCACCTTGGTCTCCTCGAAAGCGGTGAGCATGTCCCGATACCGTTCGAGGACTTTGGCGAGCGCCTTCCAGGTCGGTTCTGCTGCGGATTTGACATCGATCATGAGAGTGAAAGGGCAAACGGAGGTGTGAACCGTGCCGCCGTTTTGCTTTACCCGGGATTTAAGCGGCTCCAGGTAGAGCGCTTCGAGCGTTCGCTCCGGGTTAATTTCATCTTCGTCGTGCGCGACCAGCAGTTGGCCATTGACGAGGAAGATATCGGCTTCGACGCTACAGAATCCTTCTTCCAGGGCATCGAGAAGCGGGCGAGCGTGTTGATAGTCGTTATGAGAATGGGCCTTAGCCAGTGGATTTTGAGCCCAGAGGCAGGCTGTAAACAAGGCTAGAAGCAACAGACCGACAGAACTTCGGGCGTGAACGGGCATAGGGAAATAAATATACAATCACTACCCGCCCTACCGCTCGACAATCTCGAACGGGATCGCCGGCAAAACGCCCAGCGACATGCGCCGGTTCTGTCTCGCCGGCTTCCCGTTACCTGGTTGCCCCTCCTGAGGCGGCGTCTCATAAAAGACAGCGACTATCAGGTTGTCTGTCGTTCCCGCCTTGCACTTCTCCGCATCGCACTTAACGACCAGTACGACCCCATCCGCCGACAGCCGCACGTCCGCTAGAGTCAAGCCTTCGGGTGGTTGATCAAGTTCCAGCTTGATACTTTCCAGGGCATTGGCACGAACAGGACGCCGCGGCGCGGCACCCGTCTTGATTCGCACCTCGGCCGTGCCGCCGAGGGGAATAGTCACCCTGCCTTCTCCCGCCAGGACAGGAGGATTCCGACGCCGGTTCCCTCCGCGCACCGCCACCAGCAATTCTGCGGACGGGACCAGGTGGCGAAAGGCGAAAGCCTGCATCATGTCTTCCGAGGGAATTGCGAGCCGCTTGATTGTCTGACCGGCGAGGCGTGCCCGCCCCTCGAGCTGAAACGCGAGTGGCTCGGGAAACGGCTGGGCCGGGGCGGTCAACGTCACGCGCACTTGTTCCTTTCCGGCCGGAATCTTGCCTCCGCTCAAGCGAAACCCCGGCGGGCTGTCCTTTAAAAAGACCTCTACCTCCCCTTCGAACCCGTCCTTTCTCAAGGCATGAACCGACAACGCGACGCTTCCTCCGGCGAACACGTTCAAGCTTGACGGCGTGACACGCAGAGCGAAATCCGGCCGAGCCGGGCCGAGATACAAGCGATAGGCGTGCGCGTCGCTCCCTTGGCTCTGGGAATCGGTCAGCTGGACACAGTAGACGCCGTCCACAGGCAGGCGAACGCGAAGATAAGAATCGGCGTGATGCGTCAGCAGACCCATCTCCTTGTCCTCGTGATCGTCGTTCCATTCGAGGACCTTGCCCGACAGATCAGTCAAACGGAGCAGGGAATCAAGCGGCGAGTACAGCCGTCGACCCCAAACTTCAGCAACGAGCAGGTCTCCGGCCCGGCCCTTGACCTTGAAGAAATCCGCATCCCCCGGACGGTTGATACGCCCGTTAACCGTTATCGGAAGAACCATTTGTTGCGCACTTGAAGCGGCGTCGTTTGGTTCTGTCTCCACGCAGTCGGGCGTCTCGTCTGCCGCGTATCTGACCGGATTGGAAAGCCAGTCTCCGGTTCGCACGCCGCCTTCCCGGATGTGGTCTTCACCCGGAGTGGTGTCAAGCGTCAGTTGATTCGTGCCGAGGTTCCAGCCGTTGATAGAAGCTTGGGCCGCAGCGCCCCTCTGCGCGCCGAGAGGGAACATCTGCGTGATGAAAGGCTGCTCTCCAATCACAACGCGGTAGACGAAGTCTTCCCGTCCGCGGTAAAGCGAGTCGCGAATCTCAACCTCGTATTCAGCGTCTTCCGGGATCTGGTAAAACAGGACCGGATCGGGATTGAAGCGATAGTCGTCGGCGAATTGGATCTCCTTTCCTCTCGCATCGTATAGAGCGACGGTCGGTTGAAACCAGCCGGGGACGGCGTCGGCGAGATAAGGGATCAGTTGTCGTGCCTGGATGTTTATGACCAGCCGCTGCCCGCGCCGTGCCTTTACCCGAAAACGGTCGATGTCTCCCGGCTTGATCTGGCCGTTCACGAGGATCGGTAGTTCGAGAGCGGGTTCGTCAGGTAAGTTCGGCGGCGCCGACGGATCGTTCAGCTCAACTTCGCGGGCCTCGGGCAACAGGCCGACTTGAAAGCGGAGCGGATTCGTGAGCCCTGCCGGCGTCTCCAGCCGCAACTCGCGGTTCCCCGGCTGGGCGGCCGGATCGATCGTCACTTCGATCCGCACCATTTCGGCGATCTGCGCGTTCGCCTGCTTCTTTCGGATGTTGAGCAGTTCTCTGGACAGACCCTCCAACTCCCTCAGACTCAGCGACTCCCAATTTTCGAGCAGAGGATGTTGCGGCAGCTCGACCGGCTTCGCGCTTTCCGGAGCTTCGGGGCCGCGCCTCTGCCCTCTGAACTCCGCTCCCCGGCCACCCGCCTCAGCCAGGCGTTTCCGGCGCAAATCCATGAATCGCCTCTGAAGCTCCTGGCGTTGCTCCTTGTCCAGATTGCGCAGAGGCGGATAATGACGGATGACCCTGGCCTGCACCCCATCGCCCGACACCCGCACTCCTCTAACCCCTCGCAGGAATTGGCCGCCGGCGAGAATCTGAAAGGACTTGCCCTGTTGTCCCCCCGCCGGGTACAGGTACCCAATGTGCGGATCAAGCCGAGCCGGCTGAGCCGAGGCCAGAGTGGCGAAGAGTGTTGTCAGAGCAAAGATTGAAAGCCCTTTTCTAGCTGTCATAGTGGTGTCTTTGGGCGGAACATCACAGAGCCGCTTCGCTCCGCGTCGTGCGCGGCTCTGTAGGTTTTCCCCTACGTTATCTCCCGCAGCCGGCCGCTTTCGGGGGGCAGGATTTGCGCCGTCACGCCCCGCGTATTCGGAAGCGGCGCTGCCGGGTCTATACCCAGCAGTTCGTAAATGCTTGCGAGCAGGTCGCGCGGGTGGACGGGCCTGTCCTTCACCTCTT
>RPQK01000151.1 GCA_003819755.1 Acidobacteriota bacterium
ATTGAACCAAATTCAATATCACTACTAATTACAGCCGCGCAGAACCAAACTTGCACGCGCGGCGCGATCAAGTGTTACGGTTGTAACACGAATTACACGAATTGACCGGTCAATTCGTGTAATTCGTGTAATTCGTGGATAAAGCCGCTCTGTCTTACGCCCTGAAGGTTGCTGACCGGTTCTCGCCGGTGACGCGGGTACTCTCTTCCAAAGCCTTTTCCCGGGCACGAATCTGCGAGCGGGTGTAGAGGATCCGGTGGACGACCGTCCAGTTTGAAAGAACCGCGATGACCCACAGAACGGGGTCCATAAAGTAGAACGAGCCGATGATCAGAAGGACGATTCGCTCGGGCCTTTCCAGAAATCCGACCTTGCACTTCGGGATCAGGCACTCCGCGCGGGCTCGAGCGTAGCTCGTAAGTACGGACCCCATCATCACGACGCCGACCAGGACCACATAGTTCATCCGGTCGACCCGGCCGTAGTAGATAATCAGTCCCAGATAGAGGATCAGATCCGAATAGCGGTCCATGATGGAGTCGAAGAAGGCGCCAAAAGGTGTCACCTTATTCATCGTCCTCGCCACCATGCCGTCCACCATGTCAAAAAGACCGGTGAGAATCAGTAGCCCGCCGGCGAGCTTGAAACTGCCCCGTGAGAAAACGAACGCCGTAACCACGCTCATGACGAAGCCGAGAAAGGTCAGGTGGTTTGGCTTGACACGAAAGAATCCCAGGGCGCGGACTATACCCCGCAAAATAACCTGTGCGCCCGCCCCTATCTTGTCCGATATCATCGTTTGTAGCTTCTCTCCCTGGAACCGTCGGCCTATGCTCGCGGCTCGGATCGTAACCGTCTCAATGATCCAAAAACCGTGACAGGTTAAAAGATCTCGAATTTTATCGTCAAGAACTTCTTCGGGTTCTGCCGGAAGTCATATAGCAGCTTGACCATCTCTGACGACACCTTGTTCACGTTCTGATACAGCTCGGGATCTTTCGCGAGTTTTCCCAGCGTACCCTTGCCTTGCTCGACGTCCTGCATAAACGTCTTCATCTGCCCGACCGACACACGCAATTCCTCGTAAAGCTTCTCGTCCGTGCTCAGCTTTCCGAGCGTCCCCTGCCCATTCTCCATGCGGCCCGTAATGTCGCGCACGTTCTCCATGGCCGCGGCGGTCCGGGCGTAGAGCTCCTTGTCATTGAGGAGTTGACCGACTGTGCCTTCACCGCTCTCAATCCTCGCAATCATGCTTTCCAGCCGCTGGGTGGCACTGGTGATCTTGTCGTACAGGTCGCGCTCCTGAATCAGCCGCGGAACAGTCCCTGGCCCCCTGGTGAGGTCTTGCATCATCTGGGAGGCCTGTTCCACGGCCTGGCGGGCACCCACGACCGCCGCATTAAGGTTATTGTAGAAGGCGGGATCGCTGAAGAACCGGCCTACCGAGCCCTGACCTTCTTCAAACTTACCCATGATCTCCTGCAGTTTTTCGGACAGCACCTCGAAGTTGGCCAGAATGTCATTTGCGCCGGTCATCAACTCCTGGAAACCGGCCTGCCTGGTTCCGGTAATAACCACAACGTCCCGTGTCTCGGTTCTCACCCAACCGTCGACCTTTTCCTTTAAGACGAGCGGCTGTTGAGCAGTACGGCCCAGCGAGATTTCAATGTACTTGTCGCCCAGCAGCCCGACCGAACCCAAGGAGATGTTGCTGTCGGCCCTGATCCAGTCGCGGTACTCCGCAACAATCTGGAGGTAGACTTCGATGTTCTGCATATTGGCGCGTGCATCTTCGATGTCGCGACGCAGGTCCGCGGCCTGATTGTCCAGGTCGTTGGTTTGGTCTTCTATCTGGTCAACTTGTGACCTTAGGCGTTGCGCGGCCGTCGATTTTTCCCCGCGGTCACGAAGGGCGTTGTTGTAGTCGACCCTCAGTCGCAGGAGCTGCTCTTTGAGCTGCGAGCTCTGCCGCTGGAGCTGCTGAATCTGTCGCTCGCCTTCGCCAATAACCTTGGCATTGACTTGATTGGCCGGGGTTTCGGGCAGCTCCCCCGGCTTCGTAATGTTTACCGAGGAAACATTTCCTACCTCCACCCCGCCGAGGAGAACCACGTCGCCAGGTTTGAGGCCCGAAACGGTGTTCAGGTAGGTCTTGGCAGTGAAAGTCTCCTCGAGAAGACCCACCTGAGTACCGATGGTAAAGATGGCGACTGCCAGGATAATGCAGGCGATGACGACAAATATTCCGACCTTCAGTTCGGAGAAACTCGCCTTAGTTTTCGAATCCATTGTTGGCATCCTCTCACACCGGCTACCGGTTGCTCTTTACAGGTTACCGGTAACCGGCAACGCTTACGTCAGGAATTCGCGCACGTACTCGTCTTCGGCCGTATCCAGGGACTCATCGGTCCCCTCGAATATGATTTGCCCGTCCTTGAGAATCACGAAGCGCGTGTTGGCCAGGCAAAACTCATTGTTCTCAGAGCGGAACGTAACTTGTCCCGAGGACTCCCTGATAGCCATTTCGCTCGCCAGCGTAGTGGCCGCCGACAGATCATGCGTCACAAAGATCGATGAAACCCCCTCCAGGTCCCGAAGGGCGATCACCAGATCGCAAATGGTCCGACTTGTGATCGGGTCCAGCCCGGCCGTTGGCTCGTCATACAGAACGATACTGGGCCGGTGGACTACGGCGCGTGCGATAGCCACTCGGCGTTTCATGCCGCCCGAGAGCTCCGATGGCATCTTGTCGAAGGCATCGGCCAGCCCAACGAACCCGAGGAGCCTCCTGACGGCGGCCTCCATTTCCTCGGGCGTATGCCGTCTTGCCTCGCGCAACGGATAGGCGACATTTTCTCCCACGGTCATAGAATCGAAAAGCGCACCCTCCTGGAAGACCATGCCTATCTCTTTGCGAATATCCATCAGCTCGTCTTCACTGAGATCCGTGATGTCGCGATCATTCACCCAAATGCGCCCTTGATCAGGTTTTACCAGCCCGAGCACCATCTTCAGAATCGTCGTCTTCCCGGATCCGCTTCCCCCCAGAATGATCTTCGTCTCGGCCTTCCGGACCTTCAGGTCGAAGTCTTTGAGCACAACCTGATCGTCGAACATCTTGGTGACGCGTTCAAACCGAATGGCAATCAATATTGAAGCTCCAGGATGATCTTGCTCAGGAAGAAATCCGCAACGATGACAAGGATTGACGCGGTGACGACCGATTGAGTGGTGCTTAAGCCGACTCCTCTCGTTCCACCGCTCGTGCGCAGCCCGAAATAGCAGCCGACCATACCGACGATGAACCCGAAGACTACCGGCTTGATCAGGCCCTCCAGCGCATTGTTGTAATCAAGCGAGCGCAGGGCCGTGTTCCAGTAGAGGGAACTGTTCAGTTTGAGCGAATAAAGCGAAACAAGCCAGCCGCCCACGAGTCCGAGAAGATCAGCCACCACTGTGAGCAGGGGCGTCATGGTTGTCGACGCAAGCATCCGGGGAGTCACCAGCTTCTTCGACGGGTCGGTCCCCAGAGCCCGCATGGCATCAATTTGCTCAGTTACCACCATGGACCCGAGCTCCGATGCAATGCCGGAACCCACGCGGCCGGCGATCATGAGTGCGGTCAGCACCGGTCCCAGCTCCTTGATGAGCGACAACGAGACGAGTTGACCGGTAAGATGAACCGCACCAAACGCTTTAAGCGACTTGGAAGACTGAAGCGCCAGGACTCCGCCCGTGAAGAAGCCGGTCAAAATGATGATGAGAAGGGACCCGACCCCTATGATGTCCATCTGAACCAGGGTGTCCTGGATGTAGCGGGGCTTTTTGAACAGGTTAGTCACCGCACGGGTAGACAGCAGGGTGAACTCCTGGACCTCGAAGATTGCACTTGTTATTACGCTCATGCTTCCTGGGGATGCTAGGTCGGCGAACGGTTTGCCCTCTTCGCCTGTCGTCAATCATGAATCCCGGGTGTTACACTAACACGTTGTGTTCCTTAGGTAATGAGACCCAAAAAGGCATCTATGGCATCTGGTTTTTTTAGGCTCAGAAGGAATTCTACCAGAGAACGCGCCTTACAGGAGAAGGGTTTCCGGTGACGGAGGGGTGGTGAATGCTTAGGTTCCTGACTTCGGGCGAGTCGCATGGAAGGGGGCTCGTTTCAATTCTGGAGGGTTTTCCTGCCCAGGTTCCGGTCGCCTTCGGTGTCATAAACCAGGATCTGAAAAGACGAATGGCCGGGTACGGCAGGGGCGCCCGGATGAAGATCGAGAGCGATCAGATAGAGGTTCTTTCAGGGGTTCGTCACGGATACACGTTGGGCTCGCCCGTGGCCTTTGTCATCTGGAACAGGGACTGGGAGAACTGGACCGGGATCATGTCGGCGGAGCCGGATCCCGCTGGATCGGAAAAGCGCCGGGTAACGCGCCCCAGACCCGGTCATGCGGATTTGCCCGGCGGGCTGAAGTACCAATTCCTCGACATGCGTAATGTCCTTGAGCGCTCCAGTGCCCGCGAAACGGCTTCACGAGTTGCGGTCGGAGGCTTTTGCAGGCTGCTTCTAAGGGAATTGGGGGTTCGGATCTACAGTCACACCACGGCCATCAAAAATGTGCGCATTTCGGAAGAGGTTCTGGAGAGAGTCGGCATCGAGAGTCTGGAGCAAATAGAGGCCTCGGAGATGCGATGCGCCGACCCGGAGTTGAACCAAGGGATGAAAGCGGCGGTTGACCGTGCGATCGAGCAGGGCGATACCATAGGGGGCGAGTTCGAGGTGAGGGCGTTGGGTGTGCCGGTCGGACTCGGCAGCTACGTTCATTGGGACCGACGCCTGGACGGGCGTCTTGCCCAGGCCGTCATGTCCATTAACGCCGTCAAGGCCGTTGAAGTCGGCAGTGGGTTAGAATCAGACCCTTACGGCAGCCAGTATCACGACGAAATTCTGTATGACGAAGCTAAGCGTGAGTTCTACCGGAGGACAAATCACGCCGGAGGGATCGAAGGGGGCGTCTCAAACGGAGCGGAGATCATTATCCGCGGAGTGCTGAAGCCCATCCCCACCATGCGGCGCGCGCTCATGTCTGTCGACATCGAGACGAAGGAGCCCTTCAAGGCCCAGTATGAGCGCTCGGACACGTGCGTAGTCCCGGCGGCCGGGGTGATCGGCGAGGCGATGGTGGCGATTGTGCTGGCTCAGGCCTTTCAAGAGAAATTCGGCGGGGATACACTCGCCGAGATGAGAAGCAACCTGGAAAGCTTTCGGGAGCGCGTACGGAATCTCTGAGACCTGACTTGGCGTATAGAAACAAAAGGGTTATCAGTTGACCATCAACACGATGATAAGACCAATTCTGAAACTGGGGGCGCCTGAGCTCGAGAAGGTTTGTACTCCCGTTACTGATTTTGACGAAGATCTCCGCAATCTCGTCCGCGACATGTTCGAGACGATGTACGCGGCACCCGGGGTCGGTCTCGCGGCCCCGCAAATCGGCGTCGACTTGCGGCTGATCGTGATGGATGTCAGGGGTGGTGAGGAAGAGGGCCATCAGATCGTCATGGCCAATCCTGAAATCGCCTACCAGGAAGGCAGGCAACGAGAAGAAGAGGGCTGCCTGAGCATACCTGATTTCACAGCGGTGGTGGAGCGTCCGTACTTGGTGAAAGTGTCCGGTCAGGACATCGACGGCAATCGTTACGAGACGGTCGGAGAGGGAATACTGGCTCGGGCTTTCTGCCACGAAATCGACCACATTAACGGCGTCCTCTACATCGACCGGATATCGGCCTTCCGACGGGACCTCATCAGGCGGAAAATCAGGAAGCTGATGAAGGCCGGTGAGTGGTGATGAGAGTCGTCTTCCTGGGGACTCCCGAGTTCGCCGTTCCGACACTACGCGCTCTGCTGGCGGCCGGTCCCAAGAAGTACGACGTTCGGGGGGTTGTCACCCAACCCGATCGGCCCGCCGGACGTGGGCTCAAACTCGCGCCCTCGCCGGTCAAGGCCCTCGCCCAGGAGGCTGGCATACCCGTCTTTCAGCCGGAGCGCATCAGGCGAGATCCTCAAATTCGCGACACCCTTAAAGATCTAGACCCTGAAATCATGGTGGTTGTCGCCTTTGGTCAGATCCTCCCGGCCGACTTCTTCAAATACCCGCGTTTCGGCACCTTGAACATACATGCCTCCCTGCTGCCCAAGTACCGCGGCGCTGCTCCGATCGCTCATGCCATTCTCAATGGAGAAGCGGAGACCGGAACGACCATCATCCGGATCGACGAGGGGATGGATACGGGCGACATCCTGAGCCAGCGGGTCGTCGAAATAAGCCAGGACAGCACGACGGGCGAGTTGGAAGAGGTCCTCGCGATCCAGGGAGCAGAGCTGCTGACCGACACCATTCCGGCCTACGTATCTGGCGCCTTGCAGCCCTTTCCCCAGCAGCACGACCTGGCCTCGTACGCCCCGCCTCTGAAAAAGGAGCAGGCAACGGTTGCCTGGATGAAGGCCGCACTGGCTCTTCATAACCAGATTCGCGCGTTCAATCCGTGGCCGGTCGCCTCTTCGGTCTTACGCGGCCAGACTGTCAAGATCTGGCAGACCGTCGTCGGACCTGCACCCGTGGACCAGGGAAAGCCGGGTGAGATACTGGCTATCGATCGTTGGGGGATTACTGTGCAGTGCGGGGAGTCGACCAGTCTGACCCTAACCCAGCTGCAGCTCGCCGGCCGTAACCGCAACCCGGCAGCCGACGTGGCCAACGGGCTGAAGCTGAAGGTGGGGGAGATGTTCGGGGCGGAATGATTGGACGCGAAAAGGAGGTCGTGGGCGAAAACGGCAGAGCGGTATGCGTTCAGTTCCTCGAGCGCATCTCGACAAAGGGGGCGGGGTTGGATCAACTCGTCTCTTTTCCCCCTTTTTTGTCCTTGCCGCCGCTCGATCGACGTCTTGCGACTGAATTGTGCTACGGCGTCTTGAGGAACCGAGGCCGCCTGGATTATCACATCGCCCAGCTTTCCGGCCGCGAATTGCGGCGGATCGACCAGATCATCGTCTGGATTCTTCGATTGGGACTCTATGAGCTTGAATTCCTTCGCACCCCGGACCGTGCCGCAGTCCATGAGGCGGTGGAGCTAACCCGGAAGTTCCGGATGGCCTCCGCTGCCTCTTTTGTAAATGCCGTTCTTCGCGGCTTTCTTCGACAAAGGCCGGAGTTGCCGACAGGATGCTCAGCCGAAGCCTTGAGCGTCAGTTTCAGTCACCCAAAGTGGCTGATTGCCCGGTATCTCGAGCGTTTTGGCGAAGATCGGACCATGGCTCTGCTCGAACGCAACAATACCCATCCTCTGCCCCTCGTCCGTGTCAACCGTTTCCACACCGATGCGGCTGGTTTCAAGCGTTTGCTCGAAAAGGCGGGTGTGGCGGCCGAGCCGTTCCCGGCCCTGCCGGACAGCCTGATCATTCGTCACCCAGCCTTCTCGCAGCATCCACTTTATGAAAGCGGCGCCTGTTTCTTCATGGACGCGGCCAGCCAGGAGATCGCCGAGTGGCCCGACCTCGGCGGCGTCCAGCGGATCGGGGACTTTTGTGCGGCTCCCGGCGGCAAAGCCTTCATCCTTGCTTGGCGAAGCTGGGACAAGGCCGTTGTCCACTGCTCCGATATTAATCAGGCACGGCTCGCGCAGATGAAGACGCGGGCGAGTGTCCAGGGGGTGACGAATCTTTCCTATGCTGTGGCCGACTTAACGATCCCGGCACCGTACAGGCAGGTTTTCGATTTTGTGCTGGTGGATGCGCCTTGTACGGGCCTCGGGACGGTTCGTTCAAATCCTGATATACGCTGGAAAATACAAGAGTCGCACCTGCCTCGGTTTCACAACCGGCAACTCGCTATTCTCAGAAATGCCTTCCGTGTTGTGATGAATAGCGGCCGGCTGCTTTACGCCACATGTTCCACAGAACCGGAAGAAAACGAGGCGGTCGTGGAGGAGTTCCTGGCTGGTGAACCGAAAGCGGTTTTGGAGCGTCCATATTACAGGACGTTCCCGCAGGCGCACCCCGGTGATTGTTTCTTCGCGGCGGAAATTGGACACCTTTAAAAGCGCTGTGCTAGATTGTTCACCGTTCACCGTTCAGCGTTCAGCGTTCCCCGTTCAGATCTTCAGCCTGAACCGTGAACGGTGAACGGTAACGCTGAACGCTGAACGCTGAACGGATTCAGACGCATGCCCGATGAGACTAGTCCAGCTGAGTTGCAGGGCCCCAGCAGGTTCCTGACACTTGGCAAATCGATTCTGCTGATCGCGATTCTGGCAACAGTCGGTATTGCCAGTGCTGTGATCGGGTTGAGGGTAGCGGTGCGGGGGGACGAGGTCCAAGTGCCTCCGGTGACCGGCCGGACGCTGGAGGAGACCAAGAAGACTCTGGCCAAGGTTCAACTGACGGTTGAAGTCAGCGGGGAGCGCTATGATTCGGCTGTGCCGGCGGGCAAGGTTGTCTCTCAGCTGCCACCCCCGGGCGGCATGATCAAGGCCAACCGTTCGGTGCAAGTGGTTGTGAGCCTGGGCAGTCGAAGAAACCCGATACCCGATCTGGTGGGATCAAGCATGCGCTCGGCCCAGTTGATGGTGCTTCAGTCGGGCTACGAGCTCGGGAGCGTCAGTATGATCAGCAGGGATGTTTCCGGGCAGGAAGGGGTGGTGCAGCAGTATCCGACCCCTCAATCGAAGGAAGTGGTGAGTCAGAAGATCGACCTGTTGGTGAACGCTTCGCGGCCCAAACGCTTTGTCATGCCCGACCTGACGGGGCAGAACATAGCAGTGGTGACGGCATTTCTGGAGAGTAACGGGCTCAAGGCCCAACCGCCCGTATATCGGGAGTATCAGAACACCGATCGCGGGCTCGTGGTGAAACAGTACCCCGAGCCGGGTTACATGGTGACGCGGGAGGATCCGGTCAGCCTGGAGGTGGCCCGGTGATGCCGTTGGTGGCGCCCTCGCTCCTTTCGGCCAATTTCGCCAACCTTCTGCCCGATATCCGGGAAATGGAAGAGGCGGGGGCCAGCGTACTCCATTTTGACGTGATGGACGGGCATTTCGTCCCGAACCTCACGGTTGGTATACCGGTGCTCCGCTCGGTGAGAAAGGTCACCAAGCTCGAGCTCGACGTACATTTGATGATATCGAACCCCGATCACATGGCGGAGGCGTTTGCGGAAGCGGGCGCGGATTGGGTGACGGTTCACTATGAAAGCTCGGTCCACCTTAATCGGCTGTTGACGATGCTGAGGGAGCGGAAAGTCAAGCCGGGAGTGGCACTGAACCCCCATACCCCGGTCTCGGTGCTGGAGGAAAGCCTGTTCCTGTGCCATCACGTGCTGATTATGTCGGTCAATCCGGGCTTCGGAGGGCAAAAATTCATTTCCACCAGCTTTGAAAAAGTGCGAAAATTGATGGATCTCATACGGTCTCGGGGTCTGGAAGTCCGAATTGAGATCGATGGGGGTATTGGACCGGCGAATACAGCCGAAGCCGTCGAAAGCGGCGTGGATGTGATTGTCGCCGGTTCTGCGATTTTTGACGCATCAAGCCCCCGGGAGGCCTTCAGACTGATGCAGCGATCTGCAGACGAGACCAGGGCCGCAAAAGTGCGAGCCTCGGCGCCCAGCGCCCAGGCGCGTAGCGTGCGGACGTGAGGAGTTACAGAATAATGATGCGCTTGCTTGTTAGATTCAGCATTCTGCTTTTCGCAGTGGTGCTGTTTTCCTCTTGCGGTCAGAAGAGTGCCGACCTGCAGGAGAGCGCGGTCTCTCCCGATAAAACTCTCTACGAGAACGGGATGAAATTCTTCGAGAAGAGCTATTTTATTAAGGCTCGTCTCTCTTTCCAGACTCTTATAAATACCTATCCCGACAGCGAATACACACCGGCCGCGTTCCTGGCGACTGCTGACTCCTTCTACAAGGAAGGCGGAACCGAAAACCTGTTGCAGGCGGAGGCTCAGTACAAGGACTTCATCATCTTCTACCCGAACCACGAGATGGCGGATGATGCTCAGCTGAAGATCGCCGCTATCAACGTGAAGCTGATGAAGCCTTCCGACCGTGACCCTACCTACGCCCGAAAGGCCGAGGTGGAGTTCAAGAAATTCCTGGAAAACTATCCGGACAGCGAGCTCGCCCCCACGGCCCAGGAGTTCTTGCATGATGTGCAGGAGAACCGGGCGGCCAGTATTCAAGACGTGGCCAACTTCTACCTGAAAATGCGGAAAAACTACATGGCCTCGGAAAGCCGGTACAAAGAGGTCATCTCTAACTACCCGGATTTCAGCCGTGCGGACGAAGCTCTGTACAACCTCGGGCTCGCTCTCGAGAACATGGGCCGAATTGAGGAAGCGTCCGTTTATTACTCACGGGTTGCCAGCGAATACCCGTTCAGTGCCTTCTCGGAAGATGCCAAGGATAAACTGATCCTGCTGGAGAAGCCGGTACCCGCCGTAAATCAAGAAGTTGCGGCTAAGAACGAAGCGAACCGGCGCGTTGAGAGTTTCTCGATATTCGATCCCTTACGCTCGGTCTGGGCCACGTTTGCGGGTGGGGAAGACCCGTACGAGGTGGCACGTCGTCGGGCTGAAGAGCGCAAAAACCAACAGACCAACCCGGCGCCTGTCACTGGTCCCCAGGGCCAGGCATCTCCTGTCCCGGCCGCCTCCAACACGGCAGGATTTAAGGCGGGAGGGCCGCAGCGCTGACGAGTACACAAACTATGCCCCATGTGGTGCTCGCTGATGACAGCCCGACCATCAGGAAGGTCGTCGAGCTGTCGTTCATCGAGGAGGACGCCGACCTTCATTGCTTCGCTAACGGCAACACCGCCCTCGATTACCTGCGCCAGGGTCCGGTCGATGTGCTTCTGGCAGATGTCTCCCTGCCTGGCATTGATGGATATGAGCTTTGTCGCCAGTTGAAGGCCAGCCCCCGCACGAGTCAAGTCCCGGTCATACTTCTGGCCGGGACTTTTGATCCTTTTGATATCAGACTTGCGGAAAGCGTTGGGTACCACAGCTATCTGACCAAACCTTTCGCCACATCTCAGCTCCTGAACCTCGTGAACGATCTGATTCGGCGCGCAGCCCGAGACAGGTCACAGGCCGACGGTTCGCAGCGTGGCTCCGTGCGAGGTCCAGAGCCGACGCCCGGACAGACAGCCAAGAAAGAGACGGGAACAGTGAACAAATCCTTATTTGCGTTGACTCCTCAGCAGTGTCGTCCCGCCCCCTCATTCGTCAAAGCCGAGGATGCGTCCGAACTGGAGAAGCCAGTCGCCGAACCAGAGGCGCAGGCCACGCCGAGGGTTGAGGAAACGGCGGCGCCTGATTCCCCGTCACTGGCACTTCGCCAGGAAGAGATCGACCAGGTGGTGTCCAGGGTCATGGAGAAGCTGCCCGGTGAAATCCGGCGCATCCTGGCAGACGTGCTCAAAACTATTTGATTGGGGGAGCCGTCGGTTATCCTGCAATGTGACCCCAGGTGCAACCCGCCCATAATCGGGTGCCCTGGGGTGTTCCTTTCCCATCACCCTCCCTGAAGCGCAGCGGTCAGAGTAAGCGGACCACCAAGCCAGCGGCGGTTGAGCTGTAATCCTGCGGCCAACAATTACCGACCCCAAAGGGGCATAAGCGCTCAAATAAGAAGCGAGAGTGGGGGCGTCCCCTGGGAGCGCAGGCGTCCCGCCTGCACTGGGGCAAGGGGCGTCCCGCCCCGTCCGCGCTGTCGGCACCATCG
>RPQK01000152.1 GCA_003819755.1 Acidobacteriota bacterium
CCCGCAGCCGAAGCAGGACCCAACTCTGCTTCGACGGCTGATTGTCCAGGAAGTAGGGAGCGTCGTTCAGTCGTGAAACGGCGATCTCGAGGCTTCCGTCGTTGTCGAAGTCGCCGGCTGCCACGCCCCGCCAGGCGCCGAGCGTCTGGAAATCGGGGCCGGCGGAGTCCGACGCATCCTCGAATTTTCCGTTCCCCAGGTTCCGGTAGACTCGACACGGGTCCCTGTAACGCAGTCGTGGATTGTAAAGTTGCACATTGTCGACGACGTGCGAGCCGGCCACAAAGATGTCCTTCCAGCCGTCGTTGTCCAGGTCCGCGAGCTTGTTGCTCCATCCGCTGAACTTCGCTGAATGTTTCCCGACGAGCGACGAGAAGGTGGCATCCAGGAAGAACCCGGTCTTCGCGTTTTGGAACAACGTGAAGCACTCGTCGGCGAGATCCGTGTAAAAGATATCGGGGAAGCCGTCGTTATTGAAATCCTTAAAATCGCAACCCATCCCGGACACCATCGTGCCGTTTTCGTTTGCTGAAACCCCGGCTTCGGTCGCTACTTCCTTGAAAGTTCCGTCACCCTGGTTGCGATAAAGGAAGTTAGGGGTTTTGTCGTTGGTGACGAAAATGTCCATGAAGCCGTCGTTATCGAAATCGGCAATCGCGGCGCCCATACCCTTCCCCAGAGTCCGCCGCATTCCTGCCTGTTCCGAAACGTCCGTGAAAGTGCCGTCACCGTTGTTGCGAAACAGCGCGTTGGGCAAAGGTGCGAAAACATCCGGCGAGCAGTAAGTGCGAAAGCCTGTCTTCTTGTCCCCGCACCAGGTGTCGGTGTTGTCCTTGAAAGTCCATTGGAAATAGTAGGTGGCGAAAAGGTCCAATTGACCGTCGTTGTTGTAATCCAGCCAGCAGGCGCTCGCTTTGAAAGGGTGCTCCTTCATCGCGACTCCAGCCTGAACGGTCACGTCGGAAAACGTTCCGTCGCCGTTATTCCGGTAAAGGATGCTGTCCCCAAATTGAGTGACGTAGACATCGGTGTCACAGTCATTGTCGTAATCGGCGGTCGCGACACCCTGGGGATAGCCGGTCGTGCCCTGTCCGCTCAGCCCGGATTTTGCGGTTACGTCGGTGAACCGGCCGCCGCCGAGGTTTCTGTACAGGCGGTTGAACGAGGCTGGATCGCTCTTGAGGTGTTGCGGAGACGGGGACCCGTTCAGGAACAGCAGATCGAGTTGACCGTCGTTGTCGAAATCCAGAGCGGCTACTGCCCCGCCGAGAGTCTCGAAGGGGTACTTTGTCTCAGTCGCATAGTTCACCTGCTTGAAATCCAAACCGTTCCCCGGCGCCAGGTTGCGCATGGTAATCGGCGCCCTCTCCGGACCCGCGAGAGCCAGGAAAAACAGGGGGCTTAAAGCCACAAGAAACCTTGCAGAAAGCACGATCGGGGAATCTTATCGTAAAGCTGGCGTTTGGGGAAAGGACGGCAAAGGACCTCAAGGACCTCAAAGACCCCAAGGACATCAGTGAGTACGGTTGTCCTTGAGGTCTTTGAGGTCCTTAAGGTCTTTTCGAGTTTCGCGAAACTCTCACCTCGCCAGTTGCGTCATCTGTAATAATGCTCCGTATATCTACCGATCGGTACATGCCCGCCGAAATAGATCGCTCCCCGAGCGTGTTGAGATTTCTTGATGCCGCCCTCGAGCTCTTTTCAGAGAAGGGATACGACGCCACCTCGGTCCGTGAAATCTGTGAGCGTGCCGGCATTACCCGTCCCACTCTCTATTACTTTTTCAAAAGCAAAGAGGGGATTTACCGCGCTCTGATTGAAGATGCGGCGGCTGAATTTCACCAACAGATTGCCCAGTGCCTGGAGGGCGAGGAGACCCTGGAGCGCAAATTCAAGCGAGTGGCTCGCACCCTGTTCGGCGATGCTCGTCAACGCGCCCAGCGATGGCGTTTCATGTTCAGCCTCGTCTGGGCGACGCCGCGAATGCCGGTGGTCGACCAGGTCTTCCACAGTTCCTACTGCCACGCGATGCAATTGCTCGGTTCGGCTTTGGAAGGTGCGGTCGCCCGCAAAGAAATCGCGCCCGGGCCGACCCAGGTTCGATTGCTGGTGTTCATGGGTTCGATGGGTGAAGCGTTGTCCGGTTATCTGATTACGGGGCGGCCTGATCTGACAGACGACCTGGCGGACTCGCTGGTCGACACAATACTGCACGGGTGGAAAACCGGGGTTTAGCCATCATATGCGAATCAAAAGCCGTTTCACTGGCCTCCTCGGGGCCATGCTGATTACCTGTGTGAGCGCTGTCATTGCGCAAGATGTCAGGTCCGAAGCCGCGCCGGGACGAAGCCTAAGTCTCGATCAAGCACTGCAAATTGCGGAAGACCGTGCCGAGCAGATCGAAATGGCGAGGGCAGGCATAACGCGGGCAACCGCCGATCATCTGCGAACGCGTAGCCAGCGATTGCCTCAATTGAATGCGGGCGCGGCCTACGACCGGACGCTGAGATCGGAATTTCAGGGAGTATTCGACCGGGCGCCATCCGGGACGCCGTGCGCGCCTCTGAATGCCGATCCGTCGGCTCCGTTGGATCAGCGGATCACCGAACTTGAGCGTTTTCTGAAGTGCGGCGGGACCTCCTCCACGAGTTTCGGAGATTTCTCTGACCTCCCTTTTGGTCGGTCCAACATCTATCGGACCAGCTTGTCCTTCTCCCAGCTTCTCTACTCCGGCGGCCGTATCGGCAGCCAGTTGCGGCTTGCGCGCGCGGCTCGCGAGACGGCCGAGGTAACGCTTGATTCCGCCCGGGCGCAGGTCCGACTGGACGCGGTCCAGGCGTATTTTGACGCGGTTCTGAGCGATCAATTGTTGAGCATTGCCGAGAGTGGCCTCCGGCAGGCGGAGGATACGCTGGAGCAGGTGCGGGTCGCCCGATCAGTCGGCGCGCAACCGGAATTCGAATTGCTGCGGGCCCAGGTTGCGCGTGACAACCAGCGTCCTGCGGTCATCCGGCGGCGCTCGGATCGCGCGATCGCCTACACGCGGTTGAGACAGATGCTCGACCTGCCGGCGGGCACGGCCCTGAATCTGACCACTCAGCTGGAGGGCGACAGCCAGGGACTGCCGGAGGAATTCAAAAATGTCGCGGAGGAGGTCGATGTTGAGCGGATCTCCCGGGCTCGGGCGCCGATCCTCCAGGCGGGGCTCGCCCTGAGAATGCAGGAAGCAAACCTGCAGGTGGCAAAGTCTCAGCGACTGCCGACAATTTCGCTTAACTCGCTGCTCAGTCCGGTGGCCTACCCCACGGTCGTTCCCACTCCCGGTGATTTTCGAACGAACTGGACTGTTGGCCTCAGTCTTCAGATACCGCTTTTGGACGGGGGAAGGATGCAGGCGGACCAGATGGCGGCCCGCGCCAACGTCGACGAGGCGAGAGCGCGGCTTAAACAGGTGAAGGACCAGTCGACGCTGGACACCCAGGTTGCAGTCGAGCAGCTGCGTGCCGCGCGTGCGACCTGGGAGGCGAGTGCGGGAACCGTAGGGCAGGCCGAGCGGGCCTACCAGATTGCGGAGGTCCGTTACCGTGAAGGCATCTCGACTCAACTTGAGCTTTCAGATTCCCGTCTTCTGCTCGAGCAGGCGAGAGTCAACCGGGCGCAGGCGGCTCGTGACCTCCAGGTCGCCCGTGTCCGGGTGGCCCTGTTGCCTGACTTGCCCCTTGCCGGGGTTGGATTTGCCGGTCAAACGCAGTCATTCACCGGAATGGAGACGACGGCTTCTGTTTCAAGCCAGCCACAAGCTCAAACCGGCCAGGGCCAAGGCACGACCACGATGCCTGGCACAACGGGTACGGGAGGCTTTCAACGATAATGAACAAGACAAATCTTTTGCGACTGTTGCCCTTGGTCCTCTTCCCGTTGACCGGTTGTCAAACAACTGAGTCCGCCGGGCCGGCTGCCCCCCGGGAGAAATCAGTTGTCGTGGGGCGCGAGAACACAACCAAGGCGGCCGTTCAGGAAATTCTGACCGGACCGCTGATTTCCGGGACGTTGAAGGCAGAGAAAGAAGCGACCGTTCGCGCCGAGGTCGGCGGGGCGGTTTTGCAGGTCGCAGGGGAAGAGGGACGGCCGGTCCGTAAAGGGGCTCTCCTGGCCCGTATTGACGCGGGCGCCCTGAACGACGACGTACTGTCGGCCGAATCGGCTGTCCGATCCGCGCAGAATGCGGTCGAAGTGGCCGTGCGGGAGGAGCAGAGGACCGGTCGACTGGTGGAGGCCGGGGCACTCGCCGAGCGTAATCTGGAGACGGCCCATAGTGCGGTGGCCGGCGCTCAGGCGCAGCTTGCCGATGCGCGTGCCCGACTGGTTGCCGCCCGGGAGCGGCTTGCCAAAGCCACCGTCTATGCGCCTTTGAACGGGGTTATCGCCCAGCGGCCGGTCAATGCGGGCGATAACGTGACTTCCGGTACGGTTCTTTTTGTGATCATGGATCCGTCTCGGCTGGAGCTCCAGGCGTCGGTGCCGGCCCAGGAGCTTCCCCATCTAAAAATCGGAACCATGGTCGATTTCGAGATTCGGGGCGCCTCCCGCGAGCACTTCACCGGCCGGATCGATCGGATCAGCCCGGTCGCCGATCCCCTGACCCGGCAGGTGTCGATCTTTGTTCAGGTGCCCAATCCCGGCCGCCGCCTGGTAGGGGGCCTGTTCGCCGAGGGGCGCGTGGCGACACAGCGGCGGAGGAGCCTGGTCGTGCCCGTTGATGCTGTCGAAATGACGGATGCGAACCCGTGGGTCTTACGCGTCCGGGATGGCCGAACCGAACGTGTTGAAGTCCGCGTCGGCGTTGAAGACAAGCGCACTGAGAGAGTGGAGATCGTGTCCGGGGTCAAGGAGGGTGAAGTCCTCCTCGTCGGCGCGGCGCAGCATATAACGCCCGGCACGCCGGTTACTGTTGAGGGTGCTGCGGGTCCAACGCCTGAAGACCAGGCGGAGGTGGCGGAAGGAGCCGCACGAGCAGAGTGAAGTGAACAACAGGTGCCTCAAGCACAACTCGTTCCTGGTAGACGCCCGCTGGGAGCGCAGGCGAGACGCCAAATGGCATTTACTTCTTTCTCCAATCTAAGCGGCGGTTGAGTGGCGCGCTTTTTGCGCTGTATCGAAACCCCGCGCCTCTGGAGCGCCCGCAATTTTGCCACTATAGGCGCTCCAGAGGCGCGGGGTTTCGATACAGCGCAAAAAACGCGCCACTCAACCGCCGCTTAGATTCGAGGCTTCGCCGAAAATGGCGAGACGCCTGCGCTCCCAGCGGGGCGGTACCAGGAACGAGTGGTGCTTGGGTCCTTAGGACATCGCTTCAAGGAACCGAGAACCGAGAACCGAGAACCCAGAACCCAGAACCCAGAACCTTAAACTCAGTTATGTTCATTTCCGATTACGCCATTCAGAAGCCCGTGATCACGACTGTCGTGGTGCTGGCCCTTTCCGTGTTCGGTATTTTCGCGCTGGCTACGCTGGACACGGACGAATTCCCGGATGTTCAACCGCCGATTGTCAATGTCGCGATCCCATATCCGGGAGCCTCTCCCGACATCGTGGAGCGCGAGGTCGTTGACCGTATGGAGGAGGCCATCGCGGGAATAAGCGGGGTCAAGAAGATCTTTTCGTCCTCGCTCGACAGCTTCGCCACCATCACGGTCGAGTTTGTGTTCGGCAAAGACGTGAACCAGGCCACGCAGGAAATTCGGGATAAGATCTCGGAAATCCGCAACGATTTGCCCCCCGAAATGGAAGAACCGATTCTGACTCGCTTTGACCCGGCCGATCTCCCGATCGTCTCGTTGACCCTGTCCTCGCGAACCGTTGCCCCGCCTGAGCTCACGCGCCTGGCTGATCCGGGCATAACCCGCGCACTGAGGGGCGTCACGGGAGTGGCTGAAGTCAACGTCGTCGGAGGCGTAGAACGACAGCTGGTGGTCGGGCTCAAACCGGAGGCACTCAAGAGCGCCGGAGTGAGTATCGGTGAGGTGGTTCAGTCGCTTCAAAGCCAGAACCTGGCAGCACCGGTCGGCCGCCTGATGGGCCAGCTTGACGAAAGAACCATCCGGCTGAGAGGACGCCTGGAGAGCCCCCAGGATTTCGAGCAAATCGCGGTCAAGCAGAGCAACGGGCGGCTGGTTCGCCTCGGTGACCTGGCCGAGATCACCGACGGCACCGAAGAGCCGCGGTCGGCGGCCCTGTTTTCGGGGCGCCCAGCCGTCGGAATTGACGTGGTTAAGTCCAAGGGCTTCAGCACAACGACTGTTGCGGACCAGATTCGGGCCCGGGTCGCCGAGATTCAGAAAACGCTGCCGGAAGGCGTCGAGCTTCGAATCGTGCGGGATGCCGGGGTGCGAGTGGAGCAGAGCGTGTCCGATGTTGAGAACGCCCTTCTGGAAGGTGCGATCCTGACGGTGCTGGTGGTCTTTCTGTTCCTGAATTCATGGCGCTCAACCGTCATAACCGGCCTGGCTCTGCCCGTTTCGGTTATGGCCGCTTTCATGGCCGTTTGGGCGTTCGGCTTCACTTTGAACGTCATGTCGTTGCTTGGTCTCTCGCTCGCGATAGGTATCCTCATTGACGACGCGATTGTCGTCCGGGAGAACATCGTCCGGCACGTCCACATGGGCAAAAACCATTACCAGGCTTCCCGAGAAGGGACGTCCGAAATCGGGTTGGCAGTGGCTGCGACCACGTTCTCGATTGTCGTTGTCTTCGTGCCAATCGCCTTCATGGGTGGCCTGGCGCAACAATGGTTTGCCCCCTTCGCGTTGACCATCGCGGCTTCGGTGCTGGTTTCGCTTTTCGTATCGTTCTCCTTGGATCCGATGCTGTCCGCTTATTGGCCGGACCCTCATCACGCGGGTCGGAAGGCGTGGATCACGCGGGTGCTTGACCGGTTTAACAACTGGTTTGAAGCTCAGGCGGAAAGGTACAAACGCGTCGTTGCCTGGGCCTTGGATCATCGGCTTGCGGTTATTGTCATAACGGTCGGCGTTTTCGTCGCCGCCCTGGCGCTGCCTGCCGTTGGTATCCTGGGCACCGAGTTCTTCCCGACTCAGGATGTGAACGAGTTCAACATCGACATCGAGACGCCGCCGGGCTCCAACCTGGAGTACACCTTGATCAAGGCCGAGGAAGTAGCACGCATGGCTCGCGAAATGCCCGAGGTTGCCTACACTTACACGACTATCGGAGGTCGTTCCGGCTCGGTTGATGAGGGCAAGGTCTACGTGCGCCTGAAGCCGAAAGACCAGCGCACCCTCCGCCAGGAGGTGGTCTCCGATGAACTGAGGCGTCGTACCGCCAGGCTGGTGGGAGTGACTGCAGCGATAGGGACCGGTGACTTTGGCGGGATGAAACGAATTCAGTTGCAGTTACGCGGCCCGGACACACGGGAACTCGCGAGACTGGCCGACCGCGTTGCTGCGGATGTTGCCAAGATCCCCGGCGCGGTCGATGTCGGACTGTCGACCCGTGGCCAGAAACCGGAGCTGAACATTCAGGTCGACCGCGCCATGGCGGGAAGTCTCGGGATCACGGTGGGACAGTTGGCGCAGGCGCTGCGCCCGGCTTTTGCGGGAATCGACACCGGGGATTGGGTGGATCCGGAAGGTGAAACCAGGGACGTGGAAGTTAGACTGATCCCGGCAGCGCGGAGCAACATGAGCGACATCGAGGGATTGCCGCTCATGGTTTTCGGGCAGAATGGGGCATCCGCCTCGGTTCCGTTGGCTCAAGTCGCCCGCATTAATCAAAGCCGGGGACCGGCTCGTATTGACCACCTGAATCGGGATCGTGTGATCACCGTCGGCGCCAATACCGCCGGCCGGCCGCTCAGCGAAGTGGTCAACGAGATCAACCGGACTCTGTCTAAGACAGCCCTGCCGCCGGGGTACAGGATCACGCAGGGCGGGGAAGTCGAAGATCAGCAGGACGTTTTTGGTCGGATTCTGGCTTCGCTCGCGCTGGCGATCATGCTCATGTACCTGGTCCTGGTGATTCAGTTCGGGTCGTTCCTTGACCCGGTGGCGATCCTGGCTTCACTGCCGCTTTCGCTGATCGGCGTCATGCTCGCTCTGCTCATAACCGGAGCCACCTTAAATCTCATGAGCCTGATCGGCGTGATTCTGCTGGCCGGAATCGTCGCCAAGAACGCGATCCTGCTCATTGATTTCGCCAAGTGGTCGCACGAGGAGGGGATGGGTTTGCGCGAAGCGCTTATTGAGGCCGGGCGCGTCAGGCTTCGCCCGATCCTGATGACGACCTTTGCATTGATTGCCGGCATGATCCCGGTCGCTCTGGGATTGGGAGAGGGCGCGGACTTCCGCCGCCCGCTCGGGATTGCTGTCATCGGCGGGGTGATAACCTCGACTTTCCTGACGCTCCTCGTCATACCGACGTTCTACGAAATCCTGGCCGGGTGGCGTGACTGGGTCCGTGCGCGGTTTGGCCGACCGGTTGCGCACCCGCGCCCGGGCGCGGAGTCGGAAGCGTAACGGGCAGGGACCACCGCGGACGGAGGGTTGGAAGGACGTGAAAGACCGGAAGGACCTGAAAGACCTGAAGGACCTGAAAGACCGGAAGATCCCCCTCCAACCCTCCATCCGTGATGGTCCCTATTGGGTCCTCCAAATCCCGGAACTAATTCTCCACGCCGGCATCTAATCTGGTGGTTAAAGAAGAATAGCGGTCTGGTATGTACGATAGTCTGATGGTTTGGCGAATTCCGATTGTTCTCATGCTCGGAATTGTGGCGGGCTGGTTTGGCGCAAGAAACGAGCTGCGCATTGTCCGAGGCGGCGGCAGAGCCAACGGGTCGGGCTTGCTTCTGCGGATGCGGACTCTGCAGTATGCCCTGTCTTTTTACCTGATTTTCTCGGTTCTGGCTTTTTGTGGCAGCGGTCTTTACGCCGCCCGGTTTTGGCAGACCCTGATACCGACCAGGGGGCTTTTTGCCTACTTAATGCCGGCTTCGATTCAGACGCTGACGACCGGTGCGATGGTCGCCTGCGCCTCGGCCCTGCATTTCATCCGGAGCTTCTCGGATAAGTACGGCATGGATCTGTGGTAGAACCAGCGCCAGGCGATGTACTGTCCACGAATCGGCTTACTTCTTCCCCAGAAACCGTATCCTGCCCACGAACGCCCGGTCCTGCAGGCCGGTAAAGCTGAGGTAACCTGGCGAATCGATGTTGTTGTTCACCGTCGAGGGATTCGGGTAATCCGTCAGATTGTTGAACCCGCCGCGAAAGGCCCATTCATAGTTCGCAAAGCGGAAACGGCGTTCCAGGTGCAGATTCAGCGAGAAGTAGTCGGGAAATCTCAGGGAGTGAGGCATTCCCACCACCTGCTGCTCCTGATTAACGACACTGAAGGGAAAGCCAGACCGCCACTCGACTGAATATCCCAGCTGCAGGCGCTTCGTGATCGCTGACCAGCCCCATCCCAGCAGGCGATGGGGAGTATCCCAGGCGACCGGTCCGTTTCCGGCTGCCCCAGTAATCAGATTGTCGACATCCGGGTCGAGCAGATGACTGGAAGTGGCCGACGACAGGGTATAGGAGACGGAAAGAGTATGGCCGGGTCGGGGCGTCCCCGCGATCCCGAGCTTCACCGCTTTGTATCTGTCCTCCCGGTTGCTGGCCAGGTAGAACTCGCGTCTCAGGAGGGTGCTTCGCCCGGACGGTTCATAGACCCACGCTTCCCATCCAGCCTTTCCGGTCACCTGAAGAGTAAGGAGGAGGGCGTCCCTCACCTGCTGCTCCCACCCCGCGCTCCAATTCAGGTAACGTGGAACTTTAAGATTGCCTGGATCGGCGAAAAAAGCCGACTCCACCTGTTCCCCCCCGGCGACGATCGTCATCGGGAGATCGAAGCGCCGTCCCGAGAAAGGCCGGGCCAACAGGTCCATGCGGACGGCATCGTGAAAAAGGCCGACACCACCGGTGATTTTACTTCGCTGCCTCACTTGGTAGCTGCCCGATATGCGCGGTGAGACGTAGAAGTCCGAGAGGATCTCCTCCCAGTCGAATCGCAAGCCCAGTTCCAGGACAACACGATCCGCCGGCGCCCACCGGTCCTGCAAAAAAATCCCCACTTCGTAATCTCTGAATGCGTAAGGCGAGGCCTCTGAGAAATGGATCTCCCGGCTGACCCCGCCTCGGGAGTCGAAGATCCGTATCGGCCTCCGTTCGGTTGAAACGTGATAGGCCACGCGATCCGCCTCCGCCCCGACTTTGACCTCGTGACGGCCGTGCCAGTCACGGGCAGGAAAGGTCACGCTGCCCATGAATTGAAACCGTCGAGCCAGGGAACCGGACGAACGATAGAAGTTTCCGCTGGTGCGCTCCAGGTGGATCTCGTATGGGGAAGCGCCCATGGGAATGTCGTCGTTACGGTTCTGGTTCATTCCCAGGGCGGTTTCGACGAGCAGCCCGTTAGAGAAATAGGACACGCCGCGAAGGCCTGCCAAATAGGCACTCCGGCGGAGATCGAGGCTTGTTTCCTGCGGATTGAAGGCATTCATCCCGGAATGATCGGCTCGGAACTGGTTGGCGAGCCACGTACCGGTCAGGACATGCGAGCGGCCCAGGTTGACCTGCACTTTGGTCAGTCCGCCGATGCGCCACGTCTGGTTCCTGTCCTCCCCTTCCGGCAACTCTTTGATGATGTCCATCCCGTACTCGCCATCCAAAGCTTGATGGAACCAGGCCCGGCCTTTGGCGAGAGGACCGGAAAAGGTCAGCCGCGGGGTCCAGTTGTTCAGATGAAGGCCCCGGCGGTTCTGAAACGAAGGGAAGAAATCGGTGGTCGAGAAACGCCAGTGATCATCTCCCGCTGCCGATGTGAGATCGAAAACTCCCCCGGGAGCGTTGCCGTATTCGGACGAAAGGCGGGAGGACTGCAGCTGAATCGACCGCACGGCATCGGCCGTTATCCGGGTGTCGAACAGGCCCGTTCCAGGATTATTGATCTTGAACCCGTCGAGGCGGATTTGAGTCTGTGAAGAAGCAGAGCCGTCCACGTGGATACGACCGTCGTGATCTTGAACTGCTCCCGAGATCAGGGGCAATGCATTTCGAATGTCTCGTGTGGCCGGAAAAGGGATATTGATGATCTCCGTGCTCGAGATCTGCTGGCTCGCAACCGTTTCCTTGGGATCGAGGTGAGCCGGCGAAGAAACAACTTCAACCTGTTCCGACAGCTCCTGCTCGTGGGCCAGAACAATTTCAAGTTCGGCCGTGCCCGCCTGTTCGGTTAGCTCCTGGCTCTTCATGACCGTCGGGTAGTAGCCTTTCTTTTCTGCACGAAGTTCAAAAGCGAACGTCAAGGGCGCCTCTAAGACACATCGGCCGCGAAGATCCGTCTGGGCCTCCAGAATCTCACCGGTGTTCTGATTCTTGATCGTTATAAGGGCGGCCTCAACGGGCAACTTGTTTTCGTCGATTATGGTGATGCTCAGTCCTGACTGGGCAAGAAGTGACGCACACAGTAAAGGTAGTAGCAAAACTAAAGCGCGCATGGCGAAACAAGAATTATAGCGCGGAGGGCGAGAGCGAGTGTCGAGCAAGAGTCCTCCGTGCAGGCGAGACGCCAAATGTCCATTTACTTTTTTGGAGCGCGGGGGCGCCAGGCCATTTTGGAGTGCGGCGGCAACGAGAGGCCGACGCTTTATCAGGCCTCGAGGCGACGCCGCTTTCCCCTATGCAGGATCGAGCCAAACGGCATCAGCA